>JAILEJ010000149.1 GCA_024688095.1 Butyrivibrio sp. | reverse complement strand
TTATGGATAGAATCTCTTATGATTCATACAAGATCAACATCGTAGGCATAGATCCATCAAAGGATATCTCAATGCGTGAGGTGTACGGCTTGGATCCTGCCGAAGCACAGTAACCATAATCATTACAATAAAGTGGCTCCCGTCAGTCCGGACACGTGGCTCTCGCCACACCGGACAGGCGGCTCCGCCGCACGAGAATATTCAAATTATTTATCGCACATATAAAAAAATACTTAATTACTCTTCTTTCAGTGTTATATAAATGGTAGAATAATAAATGGCTAATATTTTAGTTTCTCATTAGAAACTAATGGATATTTGTATTTTAAAAATTAATTGTCATAAGATTTATATTTTAAAGGGAGATTATTTAATAATGGGGAAAAAGTCAATAAAGGAAAATAAAAATGTTTATCAGCTAAGTAGAGAAAAGAATGATTATACCAGAGAGAAAGCTGCTGAAATAATGGAATGTGTCTCTGCTGACAGAATCGAAAAAATTGAAAATGAAAGAACACTTCCACATCCAGAAGACATTTTGGCTATGTCTAAATGTTATAAAGATGTATCACTTTGCAATTATTTCTGTACACATGAATGTCCAATAGGAAAAGAAAACGTACATGAAATAGAATTAAAAGATCTTACACAAATAACATTGGAAATTCTTTCAAGTCTTAACAATCTTGAATCTGAAAAGAACAGGTTGATTGATATAACAGCAGACAGAGAAATATCCACAGACGAAATCAAAGACTTTAGAAAAATAAATGAGAAACTCAATGAGATATCTCATGCAGTCGATTCACTTCGTATGTGGATTAATGATCAAATTGCTCATGGTAATTTAAGTAAAGAAGATTTTGAATAATACTTAAACCTCTTCATTTAATTCATTGTTATATGAATTTATACTACCCAATGCATTAACTAAGGAATTGAAATTATCAATTCCAGAAGAATTAGAGTCAGTATCAAATAAAACGCTGTTCAGGGAATTGGAAACGATTTCCTGAACATTTTTTCTTCCTGTAGAGGAAGAAAATAAATCCTGATATAGTCTATAAGCAGTATTATCATCTTCTGTTTCTGTCATATTGGTTTTTATAACAGATGTAGCTGCTGTGCTAACTGCATCAACTAATTCAGATGCAGTTTCATCATCAATCTTTTTTTCATCTACAAGATTTTCAATTGAACTTTTTAATATAGATGAAAAAGTATTAACTGTTTCAGCAGTGTCGCTATTTGTTGTATCCGTAGCGTTGAGAGAATTAATTACACTGGAAATCTGATTTGTATTCCCTAATAGTGATGATGCCTGATTTAATGAAGAAAGACTTGAAATATTAGAAATGTCCATCAAAAAACTCCTCCAACTATTTATATTATAAGTAAATTATCCAATAAGTTTCTTTAAATTCTCTTCACGATATGGCTTTGAAAAAGCTCCAATTGCACCTATTTTAACAGCTTCAAGATTTATAGCATTATCATTTGTAACAACTACTGTATTAACATCTGCAAGTGCAGGTCTTTGCTTAACATATTTCAGAATGTCAATATTATCTGTTTCTGTTTTCTCAAGTGTAAGGATCATACTCTTGATGTTATCCTTATACTGACTAAGAATATTAACAGTTTCAATAGCATTATCACTTACAATGATATCATCATAATCATATTTAAACATATTAACCATTGCATCTGTTTCTTTTTCATTATTACTTGATATCAGAAGTAATTTTAAAGATTTATCATATTTATTTCCAGATGCTGACCATTTAACGTAACAATCTTTACCCTTTGCTTTCGCAAGATATAAGCAATCATCAGCCATTCTGTTTAATTCTTCGTATGAGTGAATACCCTTATCTATTACAACGCCTATGCTACAACTAAAATTCCATCCTTTATCAGACTTGTAATCACTAATAGATTTAAGAATCTGTTCGCAACGCTTATTTAGTATTGTTTCATTAGCAGGAATTCTTCTGACTAATATCATAAATTCATCGCCGCCAACTCTTCCAATAATATCATTTGTTCTAAATGTGTGTGTAAGAATTCTTCCTACATGAGTTAAAAATGCATCGCCAACTTCATGTCCAAGCTTATCATTAACAGATTTAAAGTTATCTATATCTATTACAATCAAAGCACATGTATTATCATCACTTTTTCTGTTAATATATTCAGAAACCATTTGCTCACAAGTTGCCTTATTCAAAAGACCTGTAAGGAAATCTGTACTGGTTTTTTCTTTTAATTCACTTGTTAATTTACCCTGTTTTGCTCTTATACCCAAAACAATATAAGCTGTAACTAGTGAAACAACCATTCCAGCAAATCCGTCAAAAATGTCAGACATGGCTATTTCTGGAATCTTCCATGTAATATCGCAAATACAATAAAAAGTGAAAAGAGCAAGTTCTAAAATTATATATATTGGATAATAATCAATATAAAGTGCTGAAAATGAAACAATTACTATTGGAAATAAGGAAGCTTTAGTTGTTTTATATGGAATTATATCTGTTAGTATAATACATATAAAAAACAAGACATAAAATGATATGCATTCTAATTTAATAAGCTTCGAATTGATCTTTGAAGAATTTTTCAAATAATAATTTAATGCACCAAAAATAATAAATACTGGTAACAAAGTATAATATACAGGATGAATTCTGAAATTGCGCAGAATAAGTAAAGCTGCTGCAATAAGAACAACATACAATACAGACATACAAATTAAAATTTGATACTGCATTGATAAATTAGTTTCTGATATATCTTCTGAACAACTCTTCATATATGTTCTGATTCTTTTAGAATAAGAAGAGTTAAAAATATTTTGATTTTGCTGCATTAAACACCTCATAAGAATTTTAAAATAATTATTTTATATTTTAATTATAAAATTTTCTTAAAATTTTATTAAGATGTTATTTTTCGCTTAAAACACCGCAAAAATCGAATTTTTGCGTTAAACATTTTGTAAAATACAATTTTGCTAAAATAATTTAATATCTTAAGTACGATTAGAAATAATCATATTATGTACATTTATTGAAAATATTCTGCAATTCATTTGATTATGAGTGGAATAACAATAATCTCTAAAAAATTTAAAATGATTTCAAATTTTTAGAGATTATTAAAATTAAAAATTGATTTTATTACATTAAATTAAATGAATTATTTGATTTCAGATGAATAATAAGGAATGATAATATCATTTCCCTGAGTTATATCATCTGATCCAAGTTTATTTAATTTTTTTATTTCAGATATATATGCATTGATATCTTTGTAGTGCGCATATGATATATTATCTTCTGCTATTTGCCATAATGAATCACCTGTATTTATAGAAATAGTCTTATAATATTTGACATCATTATTTCCTGTAATTTTAGCATCAGACTTAATACTGGTAATAGATAAAATGATTGACATAAAAATAATAAATATGATACTGAACAATATAATCATATTCCTTCTATATATTCTTTCTCTTTTAATTTTGTTCTTTCTAATTCTAATTTCACTTTTATTGAAGTATTTAGGATCATTGTATAATTTTGCTGCTGCATATAAAGCTTCACTCATAATTATTCACCTCTTTTTCAAGTAAACAAGAATCGCGAATAGATGTTCGCAAACATTCGTTCTGTAAATATAATACAGAACAAACATTCTATTGTCAATAATTTCCGAACAAATTTTCCGAAAAAATGTTCGGAAAATTTGTTTGCTTTTAAAAGTCTCTATGCTATAATAAATTTGTACTCATGAATTATGAAACGGAGGATTATACATGGCTAAGGGTAAGATCAGTGCTAAGCAGAATGAGATTCTTGAATATATTAAAAATCAGATTTTAGAGAAAGGATATCCACCAGCAGTAAGAGAAATATGTGAAGCAGTTAAATTGAAATCTACATCCTCAGTTCATTCACATTTAGAAACTTTGGAAAAGAATGGATATATTAAAAGGGATCCAACTAAACCAAGAGCTATAGAAATATGTGATGAAAGTTTTAATATGGTTAGAACTGAAATGGTTAACATTCCGATTGTAGGTCAGGTTGCTGCCGGATCTCCTATTCTTGCTGAAGAAAATATAGATAGCTACTTTCCTATTCCAGCTAATATGTGTCCTAAGGGAGATAGTTTTATTCTGAATGTAAAAGGTAATTCTATGATAAATGCAGGCATTTATAATGGGGATAAAATATTTGTTCATGCTTGTAATACAGCTCAAAATGGTGAAAAAGTAGTTGCTCTGATTGATGATTCTGCAACTGTTAAGACATATTATAAAGAAAAGGACCATATAAGACTTCAACCTGAAAATGATGAAATGGATCCGATTATAGTTGATAACTGCACTATTCTTGGAACCGTTTTTGGTGTTCTTCGCTTATTTTAATTTATCAATTGGTTTTAGATATGTATGTGACTTTTTAGACTTATCGATTTGTTTTAGATATGGTCTTATAAGAGTATTTAAAATTATATTATAAAATCCTCTCGCATCAACATGCGAGAGGATTTATATTTTTTTGGATAAATATTATAAATAATATAAGTTATTTTTAAATAATTAAATTATTTATCTAAATAAGTATTACTTAAATTCCTCAATGTCAGCTGTTTTACCATCTCTCCAAATTCTTTCGAGATCATAAAATAATCTGTTTTCACTGTCAAATACATGTACTATAATGTCTTCAAAATCCATAAGAATCCAGTGTGCTTCATCATATCCTTCGATACTTTTTAGCTGATGTCCGGATTTACCAAGTTTTTCATCAACATTATCAGCAATAGCCTGTAACTGACTTCTATTGGTTCCGCTTGCTATTATAAAATAATCTGCAAGAATTGATATTTCACTTATATCGATAATTTTAATATCTGCCCCTTTTTTATCTTCTATAGCTTTTATTGCTATTTTTACCATTTCTTTTGAATTTTCAATATCTGTCATAAAATTAACCTCGTTTATTATAATAATCGTAAGTCCTCTGAGTCATTGGATCTAAAGCTTTTCCAGTAGTTGATAGATATTCCAATGTATCTTTCAAAATATGCTTGAGACATTTATCAATATCTTTATAAGCTTCTATTCTGACTTCAGCCATATTTGGTAATGGCTTTCTGTTTGGCTCCATATAATCGGCTATAAATACTATTTTATCCAAAAGAGTCATATCTGGTCTTCCGGTAGTGTGATATCGTATTGCATCTAATATTTCAGGATCTCGAATATTATATTTATTTTCAGCTAGATATGCACCAACTTTTGCATGTAATAGTCCCTTATTTTGTTTCTCAACATCTGTTACAGGAATTTTCTTTTTTGTACATATAGTTAATTGTTCGTCATGACTCATATTTTTTGCACAATCATGAAGCATTCCAGCTATAAGGGCTTTTTCAACGTTACAGCCATGTACAGCAGCCATATTAGCAGCTGTATATGCAACTCCAAGTGTATGATCGAATCGATCTGGCTTAAGAGTTTTTTCCATTTCTTTTCTTAATGATTGAGAAGTCTCAATAATGCTCATTATTTTTTATACACCTTAATATCATCATAATCTACAACAGTATTATTTCTGCTTGAATATAAATTTTTTAAGCAGCAAAATTCAATACATTCATCAGGAAGAAGGTATTTAACAGATCTTCCAATGGAAATTCTATTTCTGATATCAGTAGAAGAAATATCAATTCTTTTGAAATGAATAAATTGAATATTGGCATTATATTTATTCATATAATCCTGTCTTACATTATCAAGCTCAGGAATTTCATTATCATCTCTTATGGCGGCAAGAACAATTACTTTAGAAAAAATATTATCAATGTCTTTCCATTTATTCATTGTCAAAAGTGTATCTGCGCCAACAATAAAATATAATTCATCACCTGGATACATTTTTTGAAGCTCACATATAGTATCAATTGAATATGTATTACCTTCTCGATCGATTTCTATTCTAGAGCATGTAAAATAAGGATTATCCTGGATTGCTGTTTTTACAAGCTGATATCTGATATCTCCGCTGGGAATGTTATCATCCTTTTTTAGATAAGAAACACCTGTTGGTATAAAAATTACTCTATCCAGTCCAAATTGTTCTCTTGCAGTTTCAGCTAATAATAAATGTCCATAATGAATCGGGTTAAAAGTACCACCCATAATACCTATTTTTCTACTCTTCATTAATAAAACCTTCTTTCGAAAATTTATTTTGGTAAAACTATTTCAGGATCATCTTTAAACGGTTTATAAAGAACTATTTTTCTACCAATTACTTGTACTAAAGTAGAACGTGTTCTTTCAGCTACCATATTTGCCATCTCACGAACATCATCAGTACTGTTTTTTAATACTGTGATTTTTAATATTTCTCTTGTATTAAATGCTTCACCAATAGCTTCTGTTATTTCAGGTGTCAGATTAGATTTTCCTATCTGAAAAATTGGTTCTTCAGTTGATGCAAGACTCTTTAAATATGCTCTTTGTTTACTTGTTAGTTCCATAAAAACTCCTAAATTTAGTCAAAATCATTATTATCAATTTCTTCTTCAGACTCTTCTGAAAGTACAGCTTCATCTTCAAAATCAGATTCGTTAAATACATAATCATCTTCGTCAGGTTTAACACCATCACCAGGCATTGTATCTGCGTTTCTGTAATATTCAAAACTATTACCATACATTCTTACTGTATCGCCTTCATTGATTCCAAGTCTTTCAAGTTCATCAAGTATTTTGTTTTCTTCAAGGAATTTCTGGAAGAAAGCAAATCCTCTTTCTGAATCAAGATTTGTATATCCAAGCATCTTATCAATCTTAGGACCTTCAATAACATATTCATGCATCTTACTGTCATATTCAACTGTAAATGCTTCTTCTGTTGTCTGAAGTTCAACTTCAGGATCATATTCCTGTTCAAATATAACCTTATCGTCTCCCATTTCCTGAAGTTCTCTACTTACATAGTAAAGAAGCTCTTTTAATCCCTGACCGGTAATGGTTGAAGTTGCAAATACTTTAACTCCCTGTGGTTCAAATTCATCTCTGATTTTCTTTAATACTGTTTCCTGTTCTTCTTCTGAAAGAACATCCATTTTATTTGCAGCAATAACCATTTTCTTTGCGGCTATATCTGAGTTATATTGCTCAAGTTCTTTATTTATTGCATAGATGTCTTCAATTGGATCTCTTCCTTCTGTAGATGCAGCATCTACTACATGTATGATCATACGAGTTCTCTCAATATGTCTAAGAAATTCGTGACCAAGTCCAACACCTTCTGAAGCACCTTCGATAAGTCCGGGAATATCTGCTACAACAAAACCTTTTGCATCATCAAGATCTACTACACCAAGACTTGGGGTAAGTGTTGTAAAGTGATAATTGGCAATCTTTGGTCTGGCATTTGAAACTCTTGAAAGGAATGTTGATTTACCAACATTTGGAAAGCCTGCAAGACCTACATCAGCAATAACTTTAAGTTCTAATATAACTTCAAGTTCTTTTGCTGGCTGACCTGGCTGAGCGTATTTAGGTGCCTGCATGGTAGAAGTTGCATAATGCATATTACCATTTCCACCTTTACCGCCTTTTAAAATAACCATCCTGTTATTATCACCAGACATATCAGCAATAACTTTACCACTTTGTGCTTCTTTAATAACAGTTCCTTCAGGAACTTTAATCTCTATATCATTGCCATTTTTTCCATGACATCTTTTTTTCTCACCATCAGCGCCGTTTTCGGCTTTATATTTACCGCCATAGTGAAAGTCCGCAAGTGTATTGACACCTTTATCTACGACAACGATAACATCGCCGCCTTTTCCTCCGTCACCACCGTCTGGACCACCATTGGCAACGAATTTTTCTCTTCTAAAGGAAACGTGACCGTCTCCACCTTTTCCACTTTTTATAAATATTCTAGCTCTATCAACAAATGCAGGCATGTTTACCTCTTTTTTTCTAATAAAAAACTATAAAAGAAGGCTTCAAACAGAATATGTTTGAAGCCTACTGATTCGTAAATTACTTACTTTCTACAGGATGAACGCTGGCCTGTTTCTTATCTCTGCCCTTACGTTCAAATCTGAGAACACCATCTACAAGAGCGTAAAGTGTATCATCACTACCGATACCAACATTAACACCAGGATGGATATGTGTTCCACGCTGTCTATATAAAATATTTCCAGCTTTTACGAAT
>JAILEJ010000127.1 GCA_024688095.1 Butyrivibrio sp. | reverse complement strand
TAACAATCGCCAGCACTATCCCCAAATATTTACCTGTATAAAAATGAATTTTTCCTGTAACATAAAGTAGGAGCATGTTAAAACCATAGAAAACAAGAGCTATATATGAATCCTTTTTTGTATAGCTTTGCATGTTATTACGATACTCCTGGTCTGCCTTAAATATAATGTCCATCCTTTTACTCCTCCAAACTGCGATTTGCTTAATACAAAGATTCTAACCGTTTCAACAATAAAAATAAAGCCCACTGATGAGCTTCATTCTTCACTTCCATTTATCTGTGAATGGTAACGATCATCAATTTTAGCATCTTCTTATTATTTATATCTTTTTTATATATTAAAAAGGACCCGAAGGTCCTTTTATAAGTTTCCATTATGAATTTACATCCACTATTTCAAAGGAAATGTCTATTCCACCATTATATGAACCTCCCATTTTTATATCCTCTTGTTTACAAAAATATTCATAATAGTGGGTAATAGAAGTACCGTCAAAAAGTTCTGAATAAGGTTCTTCACTATCAGATGATACCTTTTCACCCTCATTATAATAATTACATACATAACTTTTAGCGGTATAATTTGGATTTTCAGTATTTACAAATGGCTTTGGTTTTAAAGATATTTTTAATTTCTTATTGATCGGCATTGATTTGTAGCAATCTATTCGTAGTTCACCATAAAATTGGTTTCTATGGTAGTAATTATTTTCTTCCATTTCTATAACCGCTGGAAGACTTACTTTATATTCAGGGATTATCTGATATACACGTGTATTTTCAGTTATATTAGTTAGTGTTACTTCATTAACAAGTGTATCATCCACCCAAACACCTTCTTCAACTCCGCTTGCATCAGATCCTTTTTTTACTACATAACTTGTTACCTGCTCTGTATTTGCATAACTTTTCCTTTTAATAAATTCCAGCGTGAAGCCTCTTACAAAAGTTTTCCCTGTATAATCTACACCGCTATCTAAATAGGTTGTTCGTTCTTCAATGAATATGCTATCCGCGTTTTCTATTCCCATCTCGCCATTAAGATACAGTTTCCCATTTAGCATTCCTGTCGGTGCTACTAATTTCTCAATATTTTTTTCAATCGACAAATCTAGATTATAAGAACTTGTGATGTTTGATAAATTAAAAGGGGACAGATCTAATTCTTTTAAATTTGAGCATAATGAAAAAGCACCAAAAACATTCTCCAGATGTTCTGCTTTAAAAAGTTTCAGCTCTCTTAAGTTTGTGCATTCCTGAAACATATATTGAATACTTTTCAAACTAGATGTATTAAAAAAACTTAAATCTAATGTCTCAAATAATCTACATCCAGAAAACATATGATCCATTTCTTCTACATTTGATGTATCCAGCTTATCTAGATTGTAAATATTTTTTAATTTATAACAGCTATTAAACATAGAGCTGGTATCAGTAATTTTTCCCCATCTTAGTGGAAGCGTTATATTTTCAATATTATAACAACCACTAAACATGCCATAAGCATTATCTTCCTTTGAGCAATCAGCTCCTTCCATGTTTACTGTTTTTAAGTTGGAGAATCCATAAAACAAAGTAGATGCCTGGTCAATTATTACATCATCTTCAATAGTAACAGATGTAATATCTCCATAATTTACTGCCAAGGAAGTCATGTTACCACCCAAAATTACCTGATATGCCTTTCCATCAATAACAGCAAATGTAGGAATTACAATATCCGTACTTTTTCCATCATAATAACTTATTTCGATATATTCACCTGATATATAATAATGCCAATCATTTTGCCAGGTTGTATCTTCACTGTATGTATATGTTTTTGAATTTATGGTTACTGTATATTCTGTAAAATGGTTTGTATCAAAATTTACAGTTCCCTCTTCTCTGTCAATATCAGCGTTCATATCAGTAACTGTACTGTTATCATCTTCAATTCTGTATACTGAAATTTCACTTTCAACAGAAGTATCGTTCTTTTCTTCTATCTCAAGGCCCGATATTGTAATATTTACATTTTTACCATCATCTACAGGCTGCCATGGTGTTCCATCACTATATAAAAGCTCTATATCTATAGATTTACTTATTTTAACTGTAAGAACATCTTTACCATCAACTTCGTTTTCAACAAGTTCTTTTGTTTTTTCTATATCATTTAATATCTTTGTATTTAATATGATTCCCTCAGGCATCTGTCCTTTTACTTTTATGTTAAGTCCCTCTATATCTTTTTCAATTTCCTGGTCAATAAATATTTTTTTAAAAGTTGCTGTATATGTAGCAGTTTCTTTAAGCTCAGATGGAATAAATGTCTTTTCTTTGGAAATCACATTTCCTTCCTCATCTGTCCAATAGTCAAACATAAATCCTTCTATTGCTTCTGCAGTACATCCTTCAAAAACATACTCGCCATTATCATTTAATGTTGCAGTTTCTTCCTGCTTTGAAACAGTTCCAAATATGGAATCCGTTTCTCCATAAAGAAGTTTCACCTTATAATTTACCAGGTAGTTCTCTTTTTCTAGTACATCAGTATCTTCTGGTATATTGGCTATATCATCACTAATTTCATTACCTGATACTGATGAAATATCATTTCCGGATACAGATTCCAATATATTTATGTCTTCTTTTATTTCTTCTGCATAGCTTATCTGACAGTTTCCTGCAAGCGTCACTATAGTCATCATAAATGCTATTAGTTTTTTATGATTTATTCTTATCATTTCCTTTTGTCTCTCCTTAAAAAATTCAATCTCACATACATCTGTTAGAATATGGACTTTTATTAAAAAATAATGACAGGTCCTTTTGGACCTGCCAGTTATTTAGATTTCATAGTTATATTCAAGTCTTAATTTTGCCGGTTTGTTATAGATGATTATTTTAGCCGTCTGACCTTTTACTGCCTTATCAAGAAGATCATACATTTTCTTTTCATCTGCTTTTATGTCACAGTCCAGAAGCTCGGAGTCTTTTTCAAATGTAAGGTTCATTCTTGTATTAAAAGGCAGATATGTCTTTTC
>JAILEJ010000119.1 GCA_024688095.1 Butyrivibrio sp. | reverse complement strand
AAAAACAATAAAAAATCGCTTAGAATGCATATATCCTTATCTTTTTATTTCAAGAATATATACAATCTAAGCGATTTCTTTTACTTTTTATTTTTCTTCTCGTTTTATCATAGATTCATTCCCCTGATGAACTGTAACCTGAGGATAGGGTACGCTAATATTATTCTTCTGAAATATTCCATAGACTATATGGTTTACTTCCCTCTCTACCTTTTTACGGGAAGCTTCATGGCACTTTGTAGCAGTCTTTAGATATACTCCATTATCACCAAGCCTTGACACTCCGATATATATAGGTCCTTCCAGAATAAATGGACTTTTATCCCGAACGTTACTCAACTCTTCTACAAGAATTTTTTCAACTTCTTCAAGCTTTTCCTCATACTGTATTGGGAACTCACTATACACACATGCCCTGTTCATTGACATATGCACCACATTACGAACCTCATTATTTGGAATAATTTTTACATCATCCGTATCCATATCATAAATACTGGTCATTCGAATTCCCAAATTCGTAACATATCCTCTGAAGTCACCAATCTTTACAACATCACCAACCTGTATATTTCCCTCAATCATAAGGAAAATTCCGGCAAGAATATCACCAACCAGGCTGTTTGCTCCAATACCAAGAACAACTGCAATGATACCTGTCGATGCCATCAGCGCAGTAGGATTAAGCCCGAAATAAAGCATGCACTGATATAAAAGCACTCCAATTGCAATATATGTGCACAAGCTGGTTAGCATTTTCATTATTGTTCCGCCCCTTACCGGAAGAACATTTCCAAGTGACCTGGCAAGCCTTGATGCAATGAGAAGAACAATTCCGCCTCTACAAAGTGTAATAATACTTGCAGTTAGTGCAAATATATTCATACCTCTTTTCCAGTTTCCATCAAGTACATATCCAAGCACAGTATTAGTTCCCATATCATCCCTAAAATAGCTGAATATGGTAAATGTCAGAGCTGCAAAGGCAATATAATATTTAAACACCTGCATCAGCTTATATTCTGCGGACTTTTCCTGCTGTTCAGTTCTCTCTGAATCAGGCTGAATGATTTTAACCTTTTCTTTTCTTGTATAGATCATTGCCTCTATAAAAAGGAATAAAATCATTGCTGTCAGGACTGAGGTAAATGAAGCCATAAGTCTTCGGATTAGAAGATTCTTTTTCGCAACCACATAGAATATTATATTGTTATCAATCCTGTCTGTCGATGCATAAAAATGTTCATTCTCGATATTGATATAGTCGCAATAATTATCCCTTATCTGATTCTCTGTAATTCCATAATCTAACGCATTTGCTCCAATCATTTTTGATTCAGGATAAAAAGTAAACGTATGCTCTTTACTGTCTACAGAAAAAACAAATCCATTTCTTCCAGGACTTACCATGGTAAGCGTACCTGCAAGAGAATAATTATTTAGAACAAGATCAACGGCTTCTGCATAATACTCTCGGTACAGATAACCCCTTATTTTTCCATCATCTCCATGCATAGCTTCAATTATTTTTCTTCCATTGGACATCCAGCTAAAAATGTTTTTACCCTCATCCTGCGAAGAAGTTATCTGAATGTAATCAGCAGATTTTTCTACTATCTGAGGTTTTCTACTGTCAGATTCATAAGCTTTGTAATTGGTTCCTACTTTGCTCTTGCCATCAACCCCAAGAATTTGTATGTCCAGACTTTTAAGAATATTAGAATAAAAATCCAATTGATCTGATGTCCACAAATCTTCATGCCTTGATAGAAACTGCGCAAAAGCAGTTGTCTGATTTTTCTTCATCGTATCATATAATTGCACAAAGTCTGCTGCCTGCTCATTGTTAAGTTCAACTGTAGTCTGTATTCTCTGAGTCTGTCTACCTGAGGATTCTGCCCACGAAGACATAGGCTTTAAGGTTTGCAGATAAAATGCCAGTAGCATGATTACCGTACTGATTACAACAGTCACAACAAAAAGTTTATACTGACTGCTGTAATAAACATGCTTTTTTCCCGAACCGGTAAAATCAGTACTTACATGAACATTACTTTGCCTTAGAAGCAATATCACATAATAAACCAGTGCTGCTGCAATAAAAGTAAATGCAATTCCCTGAACGATCATCGTATATCGACCTGAATTTATCATCTCATCACGTGAGACAGCACAGGCAATCCACACATTCTGCTTATCATAGTATGACGGATAAATATACATATCATGACCATTGATAGTATTCCATTCAAAGATTCCATTTTGAATCTTATCCATATTCATACCT
>JAILEJ010000110.1 GCA_024688095.1 Butyrivibrio sp. | reverse complement strand
CTATATTGCCTGTGAGGATATACTTACACTTATGGATAGTATGGGACTTTCTGAAAATGTTAATTTTGCTGATGCACTTGTTACAGTAGCCGGTGTATACAGAGATGCTGGAAGACTTTCAGAATCTCAGCGTTATTATATACAAGCTTTTAATATATATGAGGAAAAAAAAGAAGACATAAAAGATGATCTTCATTATATTGAAGGATGCCTGGGTTATGGCGAAGTATCTTATATACTTGGCGATAAAGAAAAAGCAATAGATTATTACATAATGGCTGCTGAAACCGTAAAATCCTTTTATGGTGAAAATGAAACCTATAATGCAATAATGAATAATATTGAGGCTATTAAAAACAGTAAATAATATGAGAATAATAAAAAATGATATTGTTTTGATTTCTATATTTATTATAGTTTCTATAGTAAGTTTTGTAGTTGTTTTTGCATCAGCATCTTTTGGAAGCAGGGTAATTGTATCAATAAATGGAACAACTATGTATGAACTCGATTTATCAGAAGATATTGAAATTGATATAGATAGCGAGTATGGACACAACAAACTTGTTATTGAGGATGGTGAATGTTTTTTGTCCGATGCAGACTGTCCTGATGGATTATGTATAAAACAGGGAAAAATCAGCAAAAATGGTCAGAGTATTATTTGTCTTCCAAACAAACTTGTTTTAACTATAAAAGGGGAAGATGAAACAGAAATTGATACTATAGCCAGATAGGTTTAGTTTTATTTATACTAAAAAATTAAAAAAAGGCGATATTATGACGAAGAAAATCGCAAGATCAGGGCTACTTTTGTCAATAGCCCTTATTTTATCTTATATAGAATCACTTTTTCCTTTTTTTTATGGAATACCAGGGATGAAACTTGGACTTCCTAATATGGCAATCGTTCTTACAATGTATTTATTTGGGAATAGTGAAGCACTCATAATTAATATACTTAGAATTATTATTTCTGGTTTTTTATTTGGAAATTTATTTGGTATTCTATTTAGTATTTGCGGAGCTCTTATAAGTTTTCTTGCAATGCTTATTGTAAAAAAAATAGATTTATTTTCTATATATGGTGTAAGTGTTACCGGTGGTGTATTTCACAATATAGCACAGCTTTTTGTTGCAGCATTTATAGTAAAAACAAGTGGTATAATTTATTATATGCCATTTTTGATTTTAGGAGGAGTAATAACCGGATTTATAAATGGTATTGTTGCAGGTAACACTGGTATATATCTAAAAAAATATCTTAGATAAGTGTCTTGTATTAATCATTTTAGTTGAAATGTCTATCCGTTATTACTTTTATTTGGAGGAAATTATGTTTGCTTATTTAAATGGAATATTAGAATCAGTTGATATAGATAATGCTATAGTAGATGTAAATGGTTTTGGTATGAATGTGAAAATATCTGCTTATACAGCTGACAGAATGCCGGGAATCGGAGAGGCCATAAAAATATATACTTATACAAGTGTTAGAGAAGATGCCTTCGAGCTATATGGCTTTTTATCAAGAGATGAACTTGGCATATTTAAACAGCTTATAACAGTATCTGGTATTGGGCCTAAAGGTGCACTTTCAATATTATCAGTAATGCAACCGGATGACCTGAGATTTGCAATTCTTTCTTCTGATGCAAAAACTCTTGCCAAAGCTCCAGGCATTGGTAAAAAAACAGCTGAAAGAATCGTACTTGAACTTAGAGATAAAATTCCTAATGAGGCAATTGTTTCAGGTAATGCGGTTGGTTCCATGTCACTTAATGATGCAGATAGTAATGTATCAAGAGATGATGCAGTACAGGCTTTGGTTGCTTTGGGCTATAATGGAACTGAAGCTATGAAAGCTGTAAGAAATGTTGTAAAGGCATCCGGAGCTGATCTGGAAACAGAAGAAATATTGAAACTTGCTTTAAAAGAATTATTCTAATTATTAACATGGGGAATAAAAATGGAAAAACGTAAGATACAGACATCAGCTGCAAATAACACAAGTCGAAGCATAGATACTTCTTTTACTCCAGAAGATTATAATATCGAAGGCTCACTTAGACCTAAAAGATTAAAAGAATATATTGGTCAACGTAAAATCAAAGAAAGCCTTATTGTTTCTATTGAGGCAGCTAAGATGAGAAATCAGTCTCTTGATCATATTCTGCTTTATGGACCTCCAGGACTTGGTAAAACAACATTATCTCAGATAATAGCAAACGAAATGGGAACAAGCTGTAAGATTACAAGTGGTCCTGCTATCGAAAAACCTGGTGAACTTGCTGCAATTCTCAATAATCTTCAGGAAGGTGAAGTTCTTTTTATAGATGAAATTCACAGACTAAACAGGCAGGTAGAAGAAGTTTTATATCCGGCAATGGAAGATTATAAGATTGATATTATGATTGGTAAAGGTCCAACAGCAAGATCAATAAGACTTGATCTTCCTCAATTTACACTGATTGGTGCTACAACAAGGGCCGGAATGCTTTCTGCCCCTTTGCGTGATCGATTTGGAATGATTTATCGAATGGAATTTTATGAATTGGATGAACTTGTTACTATCATTATGCAATCAGCCAAAATTTTGGGTGTTGAAGTAGATAATGAAGGTGCTGTTGAGCTTGCAAGAAGAAGTAGAGGAACACCAAGACTTGCAAATAGAATTTTAAAAAGAGTTCGTGATTTTGCTCAAGTTAGATATGATGGTGTAATTACCAAAAAAGTTGCTGATACAGCACTAGATCTTATGGATGTTGATAAACTCGGACTTGATCATATGGACAGAAATATTCTTCTGACATTAATAGAAAAATTTGATGGTGGTCCGGCAGGACTTGATACTCTGGCAGCTGCGATTGGAGAAGATGCAGGTACAATTGAAGATGTTTTGGAACCATATCTCATAAAAAACGGTCTGATAAACCGTACTCCGAGAGGAAGAGTTGCAACAGATTTGGCTTACTCACATTTGGGTATTGCTAAAGTTGTGTCTACCGATTAAAATAAAAATAGTATTTTTTAGGAAAAGTTCTTGGGGAGGTCATTTTAATGGCAAAGGTAGATAAAACAGATGCTGAGGTTGTTATTGGGGGAAAGGTTCTTACACTTAGTGGATATGAGAGTGAAGAATATTTACAGAAGGTTGCTTCTTATATCAATAACATGATAGCTGATTATAAAAAAATGGATTCATTTAAAAATGCTGCTCCAGATATGCAAAATATTTTAGTGCAGCTTAATATAGCTGATGATTATTTTAAGGCTAAAAAACAGATAGAGCTTTTGGAAGAGCAGGTTAAAGAAAAAGAAAAAGAACTTTATGATATAAAACATGAACTTATTGCTTCTCAGATAAAGCTTGAAAATACAGAAAAGAATGTTAAAAATCTTGAGTCCAGCATTAGTGATGATTCCAAAAAAATTATTCAAATGGAAGCTGAACTCAAAAGTTTAAAGAAAAAGTAATAAACGGCTGCCTTTTGGGCAGCCTATATTTTTTAGTGCAGTAGGAGATTATGAAACAGGTAGAACTTCTTGCCCCTGCGGGCAATTATGAAACAATGATTGGTGCTTTTAATGCTGGAGCTGATGCAGTATATCTTGGCGGTCAGATGTTTGGCGCAAGAGCATTTGCTGATAATTTTTCAGATGAGGAAATTATCAGCGCTATTAAATATGCGCATTTACATGGTAAAAAGATTTATCTTACAGTAAATACTCTTGTAAAAGAGCGTGAATTTGATGAACTAGATGGTTATCTAAGACCCTTTGCAGAGGCTGGTCTGGATGGCGTTATAGTTCAGGATCTTGGTGTTTTTAAATATATCAGAGATAATTTTAAGAATATCGAGCTTCATGCAAGTACACAGATGACAATTACTGGTATTTACGGTGCAAGACTTTTAAAAAGTATGGGTGCAACAAGAGTTGTTCCAGCAAGGGAACTTTCAGTGGATGAACTTAGAGAAATCCGAAATGAAGGTATTGAAGTTGAAGCTTTTATTCATGGTGCTATGTGCTATTGCTATTCAGGAGCATGTCTTTTTAGCAGTATGATCGGTCCAAGAAGTGGTAACAGGGGAAGATGTGCCCAGCCATGCAGACTTCCATATTCCTATATGAACAACAAAAACACTGGAGAAGAATATCCGCTTAGCCTTAAAGATATGTGTGTAATTGATATTCTTCCGGAATTATTAGAAGCTGGTATTGATTCTTTTAAAATAGAAGGTCGAATGAAAAAGCCTGAATATTCCGCAGGCGTTGTTTCGATATATAGAAAATACATTGATCTTTTTATGAAGAAAGGTCCTGATGGCTACGTTGTAAGTGATAAAGACAGAAATAAATTAAAATCTCTATATCTTAGAACTGATATTAGCGAAGGTTACATGAACAAACATAACGGCAAA
>JAILEJ010000159.1 GCA_024688095.1 Butyrivibrio sp. | reverse complement strand
AGAGAAAGTGGCAGTAAGAAAGTTGGAATATGTTGTTTCTGCACAGGACGATGGTAAGACTGTTAAAGAAATATTGAAACAGAAATTATTTCTTTCAAGGCGGGAAATAAGTCATGCTAAACATTTTGATGATGGTATTCTTCTTGATGGAAATCATGCAACGGTAGCTGAAGTTGTAAATAGTGGGCAGCTTATTGTCTTTAATGTATATGAGAATATTGACGATGCAGAAGAGATAGTGCCTGTTGAAGGCAGTTTGGATATTATTTATGAGGATAAGGATATAATTGTTGTTAATAAGCCTGCAAATATGGTGGTTCATCCGGTTCATGGACATTATCTTGATTCTTTATGTAATCGTATTGCTTTTCACTTTAGAGAGAATGATGAACAGCATGTTATGAGAGCTGTTGGAAGACTTGATAGAGAAACTTCCGGTGTTATACTTTTTTGTAAGAACAGATATGCAGCTTCAATTTTGTCAGGCGGAGATGAGGAAAACCTCAGTAGAAAAAAAGAATATCTTGCTATTGTACATGGAAAATTTAATGAACTTAGTGGCACAGTTAATAAACCAATTGGAGATGTACCTGATAAACCCTTAATAAGGCAAATTAGTGAAGATGGTAAAGAAGCTGTTACACATTATTATGTTGAAAAGGAGTATGAAGATTACTCTTTAGTAAGATTAAAACTCGATACAGGAAGAACACATCAGATAAGAGTTCACATGAGCAGTATAGGTCATCCGCTTGTTGGGGACAGTTTATATCTTGGGCATGATGATGACATTATGAATAGATGCGCACTTCATGCTAGTAGTCTGGAAATTATACATCCTGTATTACGAAAAAAAATGTTCTTTAAAGCAGAACTACCTGATGATATGATAAAATTAATAAATGAAAAATAACAATATAAAAATAACAATATAAAAATAACAATATAAAAATAACAATATAAAAATAATAATATAAAAATAATAATATAAAAATAATAAGATAAAAAATAACAAGATGAGATGATATAAGATATAAACATATATGTTATAAGATTCTTGAGTACAAGAAGTTATATCTTTTTGTGTTGAAAATCACAACTTATGAGGAGAGGTTGATTATGAGTGGAGAAGTTAAAGAGGGTTCTTCAAAAAAGAAAACTATAAGAGCAATACAGATTATTATTTCTGTAATATGTATTGTTGTTGTAGTATATGAAGCTATTCAGATTTACAGAGATCAAAAGGCATATGAAATTTCTGGTAATGAATATGATGAAATTATGGAAGATCTTACGGGAACAGATGCTTCATCGGTTGAATCAGGAAGTGTTAAATATGTTGTTACAGGTGATGAAGAAGAATCCGGAGAGGGATATCCGGATTTAAAAATTAATTTTAAAGGATTATCAGCAATTAATGAGGACTATGTAGGATGGATTTATTTTCCGGCACTTAGTATCAGTTATCCTATTGTAAAAGAGCAGCAGGTAGATGAATATCTTACAAAGACTTTTAAAGGTACAAAGAATAAAGCTGGCTGTATATTTATGGATGTTGTCAGCAGCAGTAATTTTGATGGATATAGTGATTTCGTTTTTGGCCATAATATGAGGAACTTATCGATGTTTGGTTCATTAAAAAAACTATATCAGAGTGAAGAAAATCTGCTTGAAAATAATGATTATATTTACATTTATACAAAAGATTATGTATTCAGGTATAAAGTTTTTGCCTACTACAGGACGAAATATGATTCAAAGACATATGATATTATTGCAACTGATGAAGAATATGATCAGTTTCTGAAATACATCGACAGTCAGAATGTATATGACTGTCCGGAAGATATAGATTTTTCTGAATATCCTTCAATTTTAACACTTTCAACATGCGCTGGTGCATCAGGTGGAACAACCAGATTTGTAGTTCATACAGTTAAAAATAAAGCTTGGAGTATTTCAGAATAGACTTGTTTTATACATGTTAATGGACAAGAATTTGTTGCAAAAAATATTATTTTATAGTATTATAATCATAACTAACAATATATTTTATTAAAACTAATCTTGTTTATGATTATTTTTTAAATAGTTTATAGAAAGTTTAGGAGAGGGAATTATGAAAATTAGAAAGTATGTAGCAGCATTAATGATTGCAGTTATGACATTATCCTGCGCAGCATGTGGAGCTAAGGCGGACGCAGTGATTGGAGACCAGGCTGCAACAAGAGGTGCAGATGAAGGAGCCGGTGAAATTTATATCGATGATGAGGCAATTGCTCTTGCAGGATCTGCAGCATCAAGCGCAGCAGCATCAAGTGCAGCCAGAGCAGCTTTTGACCTTGTAAATCAGCAGAGAGCTTCAGCAGGACTTGGAACACTTACATGGAGTGATGGACTTGCTAGCGCAGCACTTGTTAGAGCGCAGGAAATAGTTGGTACATTCTCACATACAAGACCTGATGGATCTGCTTGGTACACAGTAAACAGCAGTATCATGTATGGTGAAAACCTTGCTAAGTTATATAATTCAGCTGATGGCGTTGTAGCAGCATGGATGGCAAGTCCTACACATGCAGCAAACATTATGGATGGTGGATTTAAGACAATGGGTATTTCAGTTTACCAGACAGAAGATGGTAGCTGGTACTGGGCACAGGAATTTGGATATTGATATTTATATAATGAATATAAGCTGTCACACATAGTGTGGCAGCTTTTTTTATCATCAAAATTAAAACATAAAAATTGAAAACATTGGTAAGATAACTATTACAAAAATGAGGTAGTTTTTTCACATAAAAATTGAATACATAACAAAAGAACTATCGCAAAAAGGCGATAGTTCTTTTGTTATCAAATATTGATAAAAGTTCCTGAACTGAAAAGTACTCTTACCGAAGCTTCAAATTCTTTATCTGTTCGGGCTTTTCTAATGTCTTTGATCTTTTTTTCATCGTTTGGAAAGAAGATGGACATATAGTTCCAAAGTTCTTTCATTCTGTTTACTGCAAGAATGTTGCCAGGCATTGTGTCAAGATATTCATGATATAAAGGCTCATGAAAATGTTTTAATTCATCT
>JAILEJ010000099.1 GCA_024688095.1 Butyrivibrio sp. | reverse complement strand
GTTGTCAAGGATTTCTTGACAACTGCATCTGATGGAAAGAATTATAAAACAAAATACTATAATCTTGATGTCATCATATCTGTAGGTTACCGCGTTAAATCAAAACGAGGTATCGAATTTCGTCAGTGGGCCAGTAATATTTTGAAGCAATATATGATAGATGGTTATGCAATCAATGAGAAGCGTTTACATGCATTGCAAAAGACAGTTGATATTCAAACCAGAATGCTGGCGGATGCGTTAAATGTTGAGGAGAAAGATGTACTTCGTGCGGTTAATTTATATACAGACAGTTTAATTTTGTTAGACCAGTACGATCATCAAGCGATAGCAAAGCCTACGGGGGCAAAACCTATTTATAGGATTACCTATCACGACTGTATGAAAATGGTTTCGCACATGAAGGATTCATTTGAGACTGATGTGTTTGGAGTGGAAAAAGAAAAAGGAAAAGTAAACGGTATCATTTCCGCTATTTATCAAAGCGCATTTGGAGAAGATGCTTATCCTTCCATAGAAGAAAAGGCTTCAAATCTTTTATACTTTATGATCAAAGATCATCCGTTTGCGGATGGGTGTAAGAGAATAGCTGCTTCTTTGTTTTTGGAATTTTTGGAGAGAAATGATGCATTACTTAGAGATGGCAATAAACGTATTGGTGACGGTGAGCTAGTTGCCATTATGCTTATGATTGCAGAATCCAATCCAGAGGAAAAGGATGTTATGGTAAAGCTGGTTATGAATTTGCTTAATATGTGATTTTTTAGAATCACATATTAAGTAAGAGTGATTCTATAATGATACTATTTCTTCAAAAAACACAGGAAATACAAGGCATTTCAATGAAATGTATAGGAGATAGTATGATTTGAAAGAAAAGGTGGAGATATGCAAGTGTTGATATTTAATGTCATTTATGCAGGTTTCATGTTATTGGTGGGCATCTATATAAGAAAAACTAAGAATAAAGATACGGCTTTGTTATTTTTAACAGGAGATTATTCTGATCTAAATGCTAATAAAGTTTGTAAGGTTATTGGAAAACGTTTTATTCTTTTCGGAGTTTTATTGGGATTATTGATACCAGTAACTTTATGGAAGAGTGACGTTTCCTTTATTTGTATTCTATTCTTAACAGTAATATTAGTGATAATAGAATGTTGGGATTTTACAATGAATAGAAGTAAATATATTTAGAGAAAATGTATTTCTAAAAAAAGAAGTGTGAATATATATTTTTTCTTGCAGTTTTTGACGATAAAATGAAATGTAATAAGCGATGTAGTTATTCCAAAGGGGGAATGATAAATGAATATTGCTATGAATTGCTCGACTGATAATATGTTGGGAAGAGCACAGTATGAAAAAACAGGAAATAATAAGATAGATGCTTTTTATGAAGATTTGTCATCCGCTTCAGAGAAGTCGACGTCGCATGCAGTAGGAAATGCGTTAGCGTTAACGGCGATACCGTATAATGATTCTCTTAGCTACGGGATTCTTGCATTTAACTCTGATAGATCCACAGAAGAAGATCCAATCATAAAGATCTCATGTAATTATGGCGGACAACAGCGTTATTATGATGTACATGTAAATGAGGTGAATCCGAGGAATGCATCTGCGGTAGAGATGTTTGCTTTATGTTCCTATATGGATGAGAAAGGAATGACAGATAGAGGTACATTCGGAAGTTATGCAAAGTTGCATGCTATGGGATCAAATGCATCTATGATTAATGGTTTCATTGATTTAGATGACTCATCTAATTACAATGTGAAAGTAGATTGGATTAAGATGTTAAAAGAGATGGCAAATGAGTATTTAAAAGTACCAGAAACATATGCACAATCGTTGGCTGCAAATAAATTGGCAGATGAACTTATGGATTATATTAAATAATATAAGATGGCAAGAGGACTTTTTTAGTAATAGGCCTTTTATTGAAACAAATGAATTGTGAGAGGGAAAGATTCAAAAAAACTTATTAGAACGGCATTTCTATGGTACAATATGTACACATATTTACAGTTTTAGGAGTGGATCCTATAAAGCATTACATAAAAATCAGCCGACATAAACTTTGTTAAGAAAAACGAAGGGAGTGACAGCCATGCAAAGAATGTTACAATCTTGTAATGCAGAGCATGGGCTGATTGCGGCTTTTTTTCGTATAAAACAACATATATTCGTAATGGATAACCGCCATATTTGACGGGGTATTATGCCCTGTTAGGTAAGGCGGTTTTATTATTATAAAAGAATCTCAAGGAGGGATTTATATGAAGAAAAAAGAAAAATTAAGAAGGAAGCTGCTGAGCTTTTTGGTCACACTAGTGATGGTACTAGGAATGACGTTGAATATGAGTATGACAGCTTATGCTATGCAGATTTTTGTTGAAACATTGACGGGAAAGACAATTACCCTTGATGTGGAGCCCAGTGATACTATAGAAAATGTTAAAGGTAAAATACAAGATAAGGAAGGAATTCCGGTTGATCAGCAAAGACTGATATTTAATGGTACAGAACTCCAAGAAAATATAGCACTTGCTGCTTATAATATTAAGAAAGAGAATACGTTACAATTAAAAATAAAGATTAACTATAATGTAACATTTAAAGTTTCGAATGGCTCCTGGGATGATGAAACCACAGCCGATAAGACCGTAACTCTCACTGGCAATGAGGGAGATACATTAAATCTTTCAGCAAATCAGATTCCAGCTGTAGGAGCAAAGCCTAATGATGGTTATAAGGCCGGTAGTTGGGATGTGACTCCGAGTACCGACACAGCAATTTCAAATGACGTAACCTACACTTATACCTATGTGGCAGATTCATCTGGAGGATCATCTGATAGCGGAAGTGGTAGCTCCTCAAGCGGTTCTTCTGATAATGCGAATACAAACACAGATACAAGTGCAAAGGTTCCATACGATGATGTTCCTATCAGCACAGGTTATGTAAATGATATTACAGGTACTGCTGTAGCAACAGCAGAAAGCAATCCTTTTGGAACAAAGATTGAAAACAATAGTAACCTGAACACGCTGTTATCCCTTACAGATGCAGAAGTAGCACAGGGTGTAAATGTGTGGTTGGATGTTCAGGATATGAGCTCTTCTGTACCACAGAAAGATAAGACCTTAATTCAGAATACTTCCGGTGATTATACAGTTGGGCTTTACCTTGATATTAACCTGTTTAAGAAAGTTGGAAGTAACGATGCAATAAAAGTGACCGAGGCCAACGGAAAAGTAAAGGTAAGCATCGTTATACCTGAAAGCTTGTGGAAGAGTGGAAGGACCTTTGAAATCATCCGTGTACATGATGGCGTGGCTACAGCTATCGAGGGCACTTACGATGAAAATACACATGTATTCACATTTGAAACAGATAAGTTTTCAACATACGCACTAGCTTACAATGATTCAGCAACGGCAGGTAGTGCAACAAACAGTACTCAGCCTACTTCACCAAAGACCGGAGACTCAAATGATGCCAGAGCATGGTATTTGCTTCTTGTAGCTTCTCTTGGAGGACTTGGATTTCTTGGTTATTCTAAGAAGAAAAAAGTATCCGTTGACAACGTATAGATGGAATAATAGGTTTATATTTAGGCGGAGAGAAATCTCCGCCTTTTTTCGTCGTGATTCTAAATTAATCTCACATTAAAATGCTCAATCGAGCAGTTCTAGTCCATAAGTTTTGACATCACCATTTACCGCATCAAATATCCATTCTCCGACACTTCGGTTGTTTCCGAGCTTGTCAAACACATTTGAAGAGATAATGGTATGCTGGGTATTATGGGTGTCCTCATCTTCTCCGAAGTTCCAGATATAAATGCCAACATCGGGGATATTTGCTTGTAACCCTTTTACCATTTCTTTCAGATTACGTTGGAAGTTATCGCCAAGCTCTTTTGTTTTATCCATTTTTCCACTGTCGATATAGGACTGATACTGCATTAGCGTATCATCACGATAGGAGCAGTCAAAGCGTAAAAATACTCTTTGACTGCTCCTATCGTGATGATACACTAATGCAGTATCAGTCCTCTATCGACAGTGGAAAAATGGATAAAACAAAAGAGCTTGGCGATAACTTCCAACATAATCTAAAAAAAATCTTAAAAAAATTGAAAGCAAATTTCCCCGATGCTGGCTGCTATATCTAAAACTTCTCGTAAGATGAAAATACCCATAATACCCAACATACAATTAACTTCTCATATT
>JAILEJ010000073.1 GCA_024688095.1 Butyrivibrio sp. | reverse complement strand
TTGTGCAACTATTTCCTCAGCTCTTTTGCCACCAAATCCTACCCATACGTAGGTCCAGGGATCACTTTCATCAGATTCATAAAAGGCAAGTTCTTCAGGAACAATAAGAAAACCATAGCCTGCAGATAGTGGATAATCCTTTCCTCCAAAGGAAAAAAGTCCACTACCGCTTATTATATAATGAATCATAAAATGAGGTTTGATTGCAGGCCCAAAAAAATGTTTTGGAAGCGTTCTGGAAATTCCGCAGCAATACACATATAGGTCATTAAATTCATCTTCTGTAAATTCTAATTTATAAGCTTTTTCCATGAGAATATTTTAACATAAATGAAGCTCATTTGTTGTTTTTTGAAATAATATAAGATACAATAATAAAGGATTTGGTAAAATTTTTTAACTTAGTTTTATCAGATAAATGAAAAGAAATATCTGACTTTTTTAATTAGAAGTTACAAAAGTCAGATAAAGAAATTTATAATATAGAAATAACCTCCAAGGAGAATTAATAGTTCTCCGTTTTTTGAATGTTATTTAGACAAGGTTGTAGAAAGAGGAATAATGGAATTACAGGATTTATTTAATGCCGGTAGTGACATATTGGGAGAAGTAAATAAGGCCGTAGAAACTAACGACTATTCAAATCTTAGCGAGACAATAAGAAGAAGAGTTGGAGATGTTAGTGAGCAGATAAAGCAAAATGGTTATACCGGATATGGTTATACAGGAAATCGTAATGGAAATCAGCAGGTAAATAATCAGGGAAATATGACCCAGAGAATGATGGGAAATACTGGAAGATATCATGCGGCACCTGTCAGAATGAATTCTACTTCGATGACTCCTTTTTTACAAAGGAAGGTAAGCAGCTTTTCTGGTATTGGAAGAATGGTTATCGGAATAGTTGGTGCAAGTATAAATGGTCTTATTACGTTGTCTATGATACTTGTCGCTACTTTGGCTACTGCTGAACTTGGAAGTGCGTTGGGAGTAGCAGTTTTTCTTGCTATAATTTTTGGTGTTATAACAGGAATATTCAGTGTACAGATTAAGAAGGGTTCTGATTTTAAGAATCTGATAAAGAGATATTACAGATATGGTAAGGCTCTTGGCCAAAGTGAATATTTTGATTATGAATCTCTTGCAGCAGCAGTTGGCGAAAAAAAAGAAACAATTAAAAAGGATATTCAGAAGCTTCTGAAAAAGGATATTTTAAGATATGCAAAGGTTGATAATAATAACACAACTGTAATGCTTACAGAAAGTGCTTATAATCAGTATATTCAGGCAGAAACAGCAAGAAAGACCAGAGAACTTGAGGCACAAAAGAGTCTTATTAAGGAAGACACTACTAATCCAAATGAGATTAATATAATAAGAGAAGGAAATGCTTACCTTAAACAGATACGTGAGATCAATGACAGAATTCCAGATACCGATGAAATGTCAAACAAGCTCTATAAACTTGAAGAGATAATGCATAAGATTTTTGATAAGGTAAAAGCTGATCCAAAGTGTGAGGAAGATCTTCACAAATTTATGAATTATTATCTTCCGACGACAACCAAGCTTTTGAATGCTTATATTGATCTGGATAATCAGCCGGTAAAGGGAGATAATATTGCTCAGGCAAAACATGAAATTGAAGATGCTATGGATACAATAAATATGGCATTTGAGAATCTACTGGATTCATTGTTCCAGGATATGGCATGGGATATTTCATCAGATATATCAGTAATGAAGACAATGATGGCACAGGATGGACTTACTGAAGATAATAAAATGAAAGTAAAAGTTCCAGTGGATAGATAAGGGAAAGAAAAGGAGAAGATATGAGCGAAGATTTACAGGGATTTTCACAGGCAGCACCAACACTGTCATTTGATGTACCAAAAACAGAGGAAGCAGCACAGGAGGCTCCACAGGCAGCACAGACAGCTACTGCAGCAGATGCTGCAAAGGATGTTCAGGCAGCACAGTTATCTGAGGAAGAATTAAAAATGGTTGATGAATTTGTTGATCAGATAGATATTACAAATTCACAGGCAATCATGAATTATGGTGCAGGAACTCAGAAGAAAATGGCTGATTTCTCTGAAAAGGCTATTGATAATGTAAGAACTAAGGATATGGGTCAGATTGGGGATATGATATCCGGACTTGTTACAGAGCTTAAGGAATTTGATATTGAAGAGGAAGATAAAGGAATCTTATCATTCTTTAAAAAAGGTTCAAACAAGATTACTGCTATAAAGGCAAAATACAGTAAGGTAGAGACAAATGTAGAAACAATAAGCGGAGAGCTTGAGAAGCATCAGGTTCAGCTTATGAAAGACGTAGAACTTCTTGATCGTATGTATGATCTTAATCTCAACTATTTCAAAGAGCTTACAATGTATATTCTTGCTGGAAAGAAGAAACTTCAGCAGGCAAGAGAAACAGAGCTTGTTGAACTTCAGAATAAAGCAGCAGCTTCAGGTCTTCCTGAGGATGCACAAAAGGCAAAGGATTTTGCCGCTATGTGCGACAGATTTGAGAAAAAGCTCTATGATCTTGAGCTTACAAGAACAATTGCAATGCAGACAGGTCCTCAGATCAGAATGGTACAGAATTCAGATACAATGATGGCTGAGAAGATCCAGTCTACAATTGTTAATACAATTCCACTCTGGAAGAACCAGATG
>JAILEJ010000048.1 GCA_024688095.1 Butyrivibrio sp. | reverse complement strand
GACTTGGTACTGTAAACCCAACAGGTAATGATTTAAAAGAAAGTTGGGAAAATATAAAAAATGGTGTTTGCGGAATTGCACCAATCACTTTATTTGATACAAGTAATCATGCAGTAAGTCTTGCAGGTGAAGTTAAAAATTTCGACCTTACAAAAAGACTTAACAAAAGAGAAGCAAGACATATGTCAAGATTTACACAGTTTGCTCTTTATGCTGCAGAGGAGGCACTCATTGACAGTGGTCTTCTTGATGGCTATGAAGGTGAGGGTCTTGCCATCGATGTAAAGGTAAAGGATGCTGATTCAGAAAAAGCTGGTGTTATTATTTCCAGTGGTATCGGCGGACTTGATACAATTGAAAGTGAACATTCAAAAGGAACCGAAAAGGGATTTGATAAGGTAAGTCCATTCTTCATTCCAATGTCTATTTCAAATATGGCAGCAGCAAGAGTTGCTATTTCTCATAACCTTCAGGGAATATGCACATGCCCTGTTACAGCATGTGCAGGTGGAAGTAATGCAATCGGTGATGCTTTCCACAGAATCAGAGATGGTTATGAAGAAATAATGGTTTGCGGAGGAACTGAAGCTAGTATTACTCCTCTTGGAATTGGCGGATTCACAAGTATGAAAGCTCTTTGCACAGAGACAGATCCAAACAGAGCAAGTATTCCTTTTGATGCTGAAAGAAGCGGATTTGTAATGGGCGAAGGAAGTGGTATCCTTGTTCTTGAATCTCTTGATCACGCTCTTGAAAGAGGCGCTAAGATTTATGCTGAAATGGTAGGATATGGTTCAAACTGCGATGCATATCACATTACTGCTCCATCCCCAAATGGTGAAGGCGGTGCTAAGTGCATGAAGCTTGCAATTAAAGATGCTGGAATTGAACCTTCTGATATTGATTACATCAATGCTCATGGTACATCTACTCATCTTAATGATGCCGGAGAAACTTCAGCTATTAAATCAGTATTTGGCGATCATGCAAAAGAACTTGCTGTTTCAAGTACAAAGTCAATGACAGGACACATGCTTGGCGGCGCAGGTGGTGTTGAAGCTGTATTTTCAGTTATGGCATTAAAGGATGGTTTCATCCCTGCAACAATCAACTACAAGACTCCAGATCCTGAATGCGATCTTGATATTGTTCCTAACGAAGGCAGAAACAGTGATCTAAACTATGTTTTAAGTAACAGTCTTGGTTTCGGTGGTCACAATGCATGTCTTATCTTTAAGAAATATTCTGAATAATAAAATATGGTCAGGGCATTACTAAAATGCTCTGACTATAAATATAAGAAAGAGATTAATATGGAAATCAGAGAAAATCCAAATACATTAAATGCATCAGAAATAGCAGAAATACTTCCACACAGATATCCCTTTGCTCTTGTTGACAGAATTGAAGACTACGAACCTGGAAAATGGGCAATTGGAAGAAAATGTGTAAGTATGAATGAACAGTTTTTTACAGGTCACTTTCCTGGACATCCGGTAATGCCTGGTGTTCTTATACTGGAAGCCCTTGCACAAACAGGAGCTGTTGCCATTCTTTCTGTTCCTGAAAACAGACATAAAATTGCTCTTTTTGCAGGAATTAACAAGGCAAGATTTAAAAGACAGATCGTTCCTGGCGATGTTATCGAACTTAGCTGCGAACTAACCAGACAGGATGGACCTGTAGGAATGGGAAAAGCTGTTGCAAAAGTAGATGGTAAGCTTGCTGTTTCAGCGGAGCTTATGTTTGCAGTTACCGATGCTTAATAAAACAATATGGCATGTAGCATATCACTTTTTTCAAATAAAATTATTTAAAATCCAAACCTCTTTCACTTAAACAAAAAAGCTGATATAATTAAAACAAATTTAAATATTTTTTATTTGAAATTTTTGCTTGCGCCAAGTATAGTAGTTACTTGGAATAAATTTAGTTTTTAATATCGTATTGAAAGAGGCAAAGTATATGTTAAACGAAACGCTAAATGAAATTTATAACAAATTTAGGATCAATTTTTATATGAAGGTTTTTTCAAAATTTGAAAATAGAGAAGCAACTCTTACAACTGTAGAGGCATTTAGTATGGAATGTATTATGGCCTTAAAAGGTCCTACTATTGCCGAATTTGCAAAAATGATGAATATATCTGCTCCAAATGCAGCCTACAGAGTCAATTCATTACTCCAGAAGGGCTACATTATTAAAGAGCAGTCAAAGGTTGACCAGCGTGAATATCATCTTTATCCATCAGAAAGATATATGAATTATTACAAGATCAGCAGGTCTTTTTTGGATACCGTTTCTCAAAGATGTAAAGAACGTTTCTCAGAGGAAGATTATGAAAAGCTCAGTGAGCTTCTTAAGATAATGAATGAAGAGCTCATGCCTGAACTTGATCTTGAAAAATTCAAGACTCATTAAAATTCATATATTCATAGTAGGCTGCATCAAAGGTATCTTCAATTGCAAG
>JAILEJ010000029.1 GCA_024688095.1 Butyrivibrio sp. | reverse complement strand
CTCAATAAGAAGAGAAGCTCCGAAAAGCTTCTCCTCATTTTTCTGTTTATCTAATAATGTATCTAATCTTGAAAGTTTTCTAATATTCATAGCGTACCATTATTTTTTCTTTTTATTTTTCTTTTTATCTTTTTTGTTTTTGGATTTCTTATCTTTAGTTTTTTCTGTTTCTGTATTAACAAGATTCTTAATATCTTCTTCGCTTATGGATGAAGATCTGTTTGCTTCAGTTTCATCTGCATAATAAGAATCTTCAAAAGCTTTGATATTAACAAGTACAGGATGTTCACTTGCAAAGGCTGGTGAGATAGCTTCTTCATCAGACTTTGAAACAGGAAGACGATATTTTCTCTCATAGAAATCAACAGCCTGTTCAAATGCTGTATTCTTTTCTTCCTTAAGCATCTCTATATATTCGTGTGCATCAAAGGTATCATCGTTGACCTGTATAAGTGAAACAGCAATGTTACTACAATGATCTGCAATTCTTTCAAAATCAGTTCCAAGATCAGAAAGAATGAATCCAAGATCAATAGTACATTTACCCTTCCTAAGTCGTCTTACATGACGCCTCTTAACTTCCATATGGATTCCGTCTATAACCTCTTCAAGAGGCTCTACTGTTTTTGCAAGCTTGATGTCCATAGTTTCAAAACTCTGAACTGTGGTTGTAACTATTTCTTCAATAGCATGACCAAAAATTGTAACCTCATCTTTTGCCTTAGGAGAAAACTCCTGATTCTTTAAATGCATTTCCTGATAAACCTGCATAATGTTAAGTGCATGATCACTGATTCTTTCAAAATCAGAAATGCTGTGAAGAATAGTTGATAAGGTGTGGCTTTCAGCCTGAGTAAGCTGATTGCTGTTTATCTTTACAAGATAAGTTCCAAGCTGATCCTCATATCGATCAATTTTTTGTTCCAAAGAAGCAACCTCTGCAGCAACTTCTTCGCTATAGTTATCAAGAAGTGACATAGCCTTGAAAAGAGAATCCTTTGCATAAATAGCCATATCATTTGCTGCAAGTTTACTCTGCTCAAGAGCAAATGGAGGGTTTGAAAGGAAACGTGGATCGAGGGCTGCAATACCTCTTTCCTGTTCCTGCTGCTCAAGCTCCTTCTGGTCTATTGGAATAGTACGCAGCGCAAGTTTTACAAGAAGACCTGAGAAAGGAAGCATAAGTGGTGTACCAACAAGGTTTACAAGAGTATGGATACTTGCGATACCAACCATGCCTGCCTGATCATCCATAAATCCAAAGTGTAAAATTGAATTAGCGGCATAGAATACGATCATAAAAGTACCGGCTTTTATAATATTGAAATATAAATGCATGAGAGCGGTTCTTTTACCGTTTTTGTTAGCACCAAAAGATGAAAGAATAGCTGTGATACATGTACCAACTTCGGCACCGATTACAACTGGGATTGCCATACTGTAGGTAATTGAAACTGATAATGAAAGAGCCTGAACTACACCGATTGTTCCTGCAGAACTTTGAATCATCATTGTAAAGAGAATACCTACAAGAAGACCAATAACAGGATTTTTAAAAGTAAGAAGGAATTCCTGGAATGCTGGAACATCCTTAAGAGGCGATACAGCATCTGACATCATATCCATACCAAACATCAGTACAGAGAAGCCAAGAAGTATAACACCGACATTTTTCTTTTTATCGGATTTGGTGAACATAAAGAGAATAATACCGATAAGAGCCAGGAATGGTGTAAATGAAGCTGGCTTTAAAAGATTTATCAAAAAGTTGTCACTGCTGATCGCATTCAAGCTGAGCAGCCATGCAGTGAAGGTAGTACCAAGGTTGGCACCCAGGATAACATTAACAGCCTCTTTAAGAGTCATGATTCCTGAGTTAACAAGACCGACTACCATAACCGTAGAAGCGGATGAAGATTGAACTAGTGCTGTAACACCAACACCAAAAAGGTATGCAAGTATCTTGTTGGATGTTATGGCTGAGAGAGTACTCTCAAGCTTACCACCTGAAGCTTTTGTAAGGCCGCCACTCATGATATTCATTCCGTACAAGAACATTGCCAGGCCTCCTACCAGACCTGCTATGAGTGTAAACAATTCTATTGAAGTCATTTTTCCTCCGATATTTTTATTAGTAAATTTTGCCGCTACAAATAGACATTCTCACCTGCGACACTTTACTTTTTAAAATGTGCAGGTGACATTTTTATACAGATTAATCATACATTAATAATTATTAAATAACAATTACAGAAAAGGCTAAAATTTGATTAAAATATCGACGAAATAAACAAAATTAATTTCTTGTAGTTCCGCCATCAACGAATTTTACAGGTATTTTCACAAGATTTGGAGCGGTTCCGTTTTCAATAAGTTCAAAAAGAACACGCATTCCTTCCCTTGCAATTGAGGAAGCAGACTGATGAATGCTTGATACAATGGGCTTTCCAACGCCTCTTACAGGTACGCCGTCAAAGCCTATGATTTGAACATCTTCAGGTATTCTTATTTTCTTTTTTACAAGATACTCTTTGATAATATATCCAAGATGATCTGAACTTGCAAAAATGCCGTCATATTTAAAGGCTTTTCCAGCAAAGCAGTTTTCAAGCTCTCCTTTGACCATGCTTTTAAAGCCTTTTGAAGCAGACATCATATCTGTATCAGTCTGATTAAAATTAAGATGCTCAATAACATTGTAGCTTATCTTTTTTTCTTCACAATAATCCTTAAAGCCCTGGATACGTTTGTAGGGTTCACTGTCAGTATCTGAACCTGTCCAGAAGCAAAGAAGATTAGAAGACCCTTTTTCATGAAGTGTCTGTGCTGCTATGTAACCGCCCATATAATTATCACTTGATACACATGGAGAATTGTTTCCAAAATGTCTGTCAAAGGAAACAAAAGGCATATTATCCAAAAGTGTTTTGTCAATTTCACTGTAAGTAACTCCAAAAATTCCATCGACCTTACTGTTTCGTGCCATTTCTATATATGATCTGATTTTGGAGTCATCGTTTCTGGAAATACAGATAAGCATTCTTTTCCCTTTTTTAGTAAGTTCTTTTTCTATACTGTCAACCATGAGAGTAAAAAAAGAATTTTCCATTGTGGGAATTATAACCGCAATATCATTGGTTCTTGATGCTTTAAGACTTCTTGCATATAGATTTACATTATAATTTAGTTTTTTTATGGAAGCTTCTACTTTCTTTCGCGAATCTTCTCTTACGTGAAGACCGTTTATTACTTTAGAAACAGTACCTAGAGAAACCCCTGAGTCCTTTGCTACATCCTTAATTGTTGCCATGATTTACCTCTTTTAAATAATAAAAAATCCCCCACTGGAATTAAGTTTTTTGATTTTATAAAAAATTAACTTGAAACGTTTCAAGTTTTATTTTATAATAATCTAAAATTACAAAAAAGGCAAGCAAAAAAGCCTTATTTTACGTAATAAGTTGTATGTTTGTTTTATTTTTGATTTAAGAAATTTTGGATTTAAAAAAGGAAAGGGAAAAATGAATAACAAATATAACAGAGTTCCAAATAATAGTGTTGATGTAAATAAACTTGATGAGATAAAAGCTAAAGCCTCAGATATAAATGTACCGGATGATATCCCTCATGGAGATATGCCAGGAGATAAGATCGAGATCGGTCAGTCACATATAGCAAAGGCAAAGACAGTTTTTCCTTGTCTTGTAGAAGAACTTAAAAAAGTATTTTCTAATAATCCATACGGCAGAGCAGTAGTTGCTGTTTGTGGTGGATCAGGAGTTGGAAAATCTGAGATAGCATCACTCCTTTCATATTTCTTAAATGAAAACGGAATTGGAAGTTACACAATGTCAGGTGATAACTATCCACACAGAATTCCAAAGTATAACGATGCTGAAAGACTTCATATATTCAGAGAAGGTGCTATAAGAAATCTTGTTGAAGAGGAATCACTCAACTCTGAAAGATTTGCACTTATTCAGCAGTGGCAGAGAGATGATGACGATGCAAATATGAGCCATGCAGATGGAAACAGCTGGTTCAAGGCATACGTTGAAGGTGGAAAAAAGGCTCTTAGTGAGTACCTTGGAACACCAAATGAAACAGACTTTGCAGAAGTAGATAATATTCTTAAAGCTTTCAAGGATGGAGCAGACAAGCTCTGGCTTAAGAGAATGGGAAGAGATGAGACAGCTCTTTGGTACGATGAAATCGATATGTCTGATAAGCAGGTTCTCATAATTGAATGGACACATGGAAATTCAGACTATATGTCTAACGTAGATATTCCTGTACTTCTTAACAGTACACCACAGGAAACTCTTGAGCACAGAAAACTTAGAAACAGAGATGGTAAGACAGACAGCGCATTTACAACATGTGTACTTGAACTTGAGCAGGAGAAGCTTAAGAGCCAGGCGCACAAGGCAAAAATAATTCTTTCAAAGAATGGCGATATTCTTACATATGAAGATTATAAAAAGCTTATGAATGACTAAGAGATGGTTTTGGAGCGAAGTTACAATAAATAATAAAAAATAATGGGGTATTTTTTATAAATTTATATTTTCGATTAAAGGTCTAAAAGGAGAAATAAAAGGCTATGAGTAATAAAAACTATGTGGACAACGGACCAATGCTTAATGCATATCCAGACAGCATGGGTGGAACTCTTGGAACAATAGTTGATTTTTTGAAAGAACCAGAAATGGAAGATGTATTTCAGTCATTCTACATACTTCCAAGTATCTTCAATACAGATTTGGATAGGGGATTTTCTGTAATTGATTATGGTATTAACAAGGTAATGGCTTCAGAAAAAGATCTTGATGAAATCAAAAAACTTGGAATGGACTTAAAGCTTGATTTTATTCTTAATCACGCATCAGTTCTTTCACCACAGTTTCAGGATCTTATAAAAAATGGTGAAAAATCTAAATATAAGGATTTCTTTATTAACTGGAATAAATTCTGGGAAGGCAATGGAGAAATGACAGAGGAAGGCTATATTCAGCCAAGGGAAGACCTCATTAAAGACATGTTCTTCAGAAAGCCTGGACTTCCAATACTTATGGTAAGAATGCCAGACGGCAAGGATGTTCCATACTGGAATACTTTTTACCAGGAAGTTCAGTATAAGAGACCTGATGCACAGGACCTTATGCAGGGAATGGATATTCAGTATCTTATGGCTGAAAAGCTCTCCGAAAGAATAGCCTCTGAGCTTGATGCTGGTAAGACACCAAAGGAAATTGATTTTGCAGGCTTTGAGGATTACAAGGATGCAGCAGTTAATTATCTTGAATCAAACAGAAAGTATCTTGGACAGATGGATCTCAATATCAAGTCAGATCTTGTCTGGGAACATTATGAAAATACTTTAAAGGCACTTTCAGGATATGGTGCAAAGATTGTAAGACTCGATGCTTTTGCATATGCTCCAAAGGAACCTGGATTAAAGAACTTTATGAATGATCCTGGAACCTGGGATCTTCTTCAGAAGGTAAGAGAACTTGCAGACAAGAATAATGTAACACTTCTTCCTGAAATTCATGCAAGCTACTCAGAAAAAGTATATGAAACAGTTGCAAATAAAGGTTATATGACATATGACTTCTTCCTTCCAGGACTTCTTATTTATGCTATTGAAAAGAAGAACGGACAGGTACTTGCAGACTGGGCAAATGAAATTCAGGAAAAGAAAATCCGCGTAGTAAATATGCTTGGATGTCATGATGGTATTCCGCTTCTTGATCTTAAGGGAATTCTTGCAGAAGAAGATATTCAGGATATGATAGATACAATTGTTGGAAGAGGCGGTTTTGTCAAAGATCTTCATGGTAAAAAGAATATGTACTATCAGGTAAATGCAACCTATTACAGTGCACTTGGAGAAGATGATAAGAAGATGCTTCTTGCAAGAGCAATTCAGATGTTCATGCCAGGTAAGCCTCAGGTTTGGTATCTTGATATGTTTGCAGGAAAAAATGATCATGAAGCAGTTAAGCGTGCAGGTGCAGGCGGACATAAGGAAATCAACAGAACCAACCTTACTCCTGAAGCAATGAAAGAAGCACTTTCAAAGGATGTTGTAAAGAAACAGCTTGAACTTCTCAGATTCAGAAATACTAATCCGGCATTTGGATTTGATGCAAACTTTAGCTGTAGTGTTGATGGAACAAAGCTTACAATGAGCTGGGAAAACAACGGAAATAAGGCTACACTTAAGGCTGATTTTGCAGATTACAGTTATATAATAGAATAATTAGTTAAAGTCCATAACTTATTATTAAGGCAGTAGGAGATCATACCCACCTCCTACTGCTCTTTTTTTGATATATCTTTAATTAAAAATATACGGTTTTTTAATAATCTGTTGATATAATAAAATAGTGGAATGTCGTTTACAACAAATGAGGTGATTCTATGGCAACTAAAGCTTGTAAGTGCTGTGGCAGATTATTTGAAGATTATTTTGATACAAATGAACTCTGTCAGAAATGCAGAGAAGAAGAGCAGAAGGTTCTAAGAGATGTAAAGGATTATTTGTGGGTAAATCCTGGTACTACAGAAACCAAACTTGAAGAATTATTTGGTGTTACGAGAAAACAGACACAAAAATGGCTTCGTGAGGGAAGACTTGAGCTTACACCGGACTCTGCAATTAAGCTTACCTGTATGAGATGTGGAAGCATGATTTTGACGGGAAAATATTGCAAAGACTGTATTAATAGACTTACAACCGGATTTAAGGAAAATACTAAAGAAGATGAAGAAAAAGAGTCTGCTAAAATTAAAATGGCAGGAGCGATGGTCATTGACAGAAGGGCAAAATCCCAAGGTGCTCAAATGAGATTTTTTAAAAAATAGTGGAAATATAAGATAAAAAGCGATAAACTATTATGCGGTAGTTTATCGCTTTTTTACTATGTAATTAAGTAGAAAAGCAGTTTTTTATAGAATGGAGATTTACAATGATGCAATCACGTACACATAATTGTGGCGAGCTGCGCTTATCAGACGCAGGTAAGTCTGTTACTCTGGTTGGCTGGCTTGAGAATCTAAGAGAAGTTGGTAGTAACCTTGGTTTCATAGTACTTCGTGATTTCTATGGAACAACTCAGATTGTTATAGAAACAGAAGATATGATGAAGGTTGTAAAGCCTATAAATAAGGAATCTACAATTCAGGTAACAGGAACAGTAAGAGAGAGAAGTTCTAAGAACAATAAGATTCCTACAGGTGAGATCGAAGTAGTACCTGAGAAAATAGAAATTCTAGGAAGATGCCGTCATAATGAGCTTCCATTTGAGATTAATCACTCAAGAGAAGCTGATGAAATGGCAAGACTTAAATATAGATATCTGGATCTTAGAAATCCGGAGGTAAAGCAGAATATTATCCTTCGTTGCAATGTTATTGCAGCTCTTCGTCAGTCAATGACTGAGCATGGATTTTTGGAGATTACAACTCCTATTCTTACAGCTTCATCACCAGAAGGAGCAAGAGATTATCTTGTACCTGCAAGAAAGCATCCTGGAAAGTTCTATGCACTTCCACAGGCTCCACAGCAGTTCAAGCAGCTCCTTATGACAGCAGGGTTTGATAGATATTTCCAGATTGCTCCTTGTTTTAGAGATGAAGATGCACGTGGAGATAGAAGCCCAGGTGAATTCTATCAGCTTGATATGGAAATGGCATTTGCATCTCAGGAAGATGTATTTGAGGTTCTTGAAGACGTTCTTCCACCAATCTTTGCAAAATATGGTAAATATAACAGAGCATCAGGAGCTCCTTTTGCAAGAATTCCTTATCTTGAAGCTATGGAAAAATATGGTTCAGATAAGCCGGATCTTAGAATTGATCTTACAGTTCAGGATGCAACAGAAGTACTTTCAGACTGTGGCTTTGAGCCATTTAAAGACAACACAGTTAAGGCAGTAGTTGTTTCTGATTTTAAGGAAAGCCGTAAATTTATAGATAAGACAACAGCAGATGTTGAAGTACAGGCTGGTAACAAGGCATACTGGTTCAGAGTTGATGAAAACAATGAAGTAGTTGGTGGAATTGCTAAATTCGTTGCACCAAATAAAGATGCAGTTATCGAAAAGCTTGGTCTTAAGAGCGGAGACCTTGTTGTTCTTTCAGCAGGTAAGCTTCTTGCAGCTCAGAAGACAGCTGGTGTTATTGTTAAGACCTTTGGTGCAGCAGTACCTGGACATATGGACAAAGAGCAGTATTCTTTCTGCTGGATTGTAGACTTCCCAATGTATGAAATTGGTGAGGAGTCAGGCGAGCTTGAGTTCTGCCACAATCCATTCTCAATGCCTTCAGGCGGACTTGAGACTCTGCTTAAGGCTGAACGTGGAGAGATAGATCCACTTTCAATTACAGCTGATCAGTATGATCTTGTATGTAATGGAGTTGAACTTTCATCAGGTGCAGTTCGAAATCATGATCCTGAAATCATGGTTAAGGCATTTGAGATGGTAAGACTTGGGGAGGAAGATGTTAAGGCTAAGTTCCCTGCTATGTACAACGCATTTACTTATGGTGCACCACCACACGCTGGTATTGCTCCAGGTGTTGATCGTATGGTTATGCTTCTTGCAGGAGAGGATTCAATCCGTGAGATTATTCCATTCCCAATGAACAAGAATGCACAGGATATCATGATGGATGCACCTTCAACAGTAACAGAGCATCAGCTTGAGGAACTTCATATCAAGCTTGACCTTCCTGAAGAAGACAAGGCAGAGTGATTTTTTCTAGATAGAAATTATTAAGCAACTATTGGATAAGCAGAATAAAAGCTGTATATTCCAATAGTTGTTTTTTTGTGTTTTTTTATTCTCTTTTGGATGGTATAATGTGCATTGTGGTGAATAACCATTTTGTTCAAGGGAGGAGAAATCATGAATCAGAATAATGGGGGAATTAGTGCCTTTTTGAAGAAAAAGGACATTGAAATATCTTTAAAACGTTATGGAATAGATGCTCTTGGTGCAATGGCACAGGGACTTTTCTGTTCACTTCTTATTGGTACCATTATAAATACTATCGGTACTCAGTTTCACATTGGATTTTTAACAAATACAGTTGCAACAATTGCTGGTTCCGATTATACGGTTGGAGGACTTGCAACAGCAATGAGTGGACCGGCTATGGCTGTGGCCATAGGATATGCGCTTCACTGTCCACCTCTTGTACTGTTTTCACTTATTACAGTTGGCTTTGCATCTAATGCACTTGGTGGTGCAGGTGGCCCTCTTGCAGTTTTATTTGTAGCCATACTAGCAGCAGAGATAGGAAAAGCTGTTTCAAAGGAAACAAAAGTAGATATTCTTGTTACACCTCTTGTTACTATTGGCGTTGGAATCGCACTTTCTGCAGGAATTGCTCCTGCCTTAGGAAAAGCAGCAAGTCAGGTTGGTACGTTAATAATGTGGGCTACAGATCTTCAGCCATTTCTTATGGGCATACTTGTTTCTGTACTTGTTGGTATTGCACTTACACTTCCAATTTCATCAGCTGCAATCTGTGCAGCGCTAAGTCTTACAGGACTTGCCGGTGGAGCTGCAGTTGCAGGCTGCTGCGCACAGATGGTTGGATTTGCAGTTATGTCCTTTAAGGAAAATAAATGGGGCGGACTTGTATCACAGGGAATAGGAACATCCATGCTTCAGATGGGAAATATTGTAAAGAATCCAAGAATCTGGATTGCACCTATAGTAACATCAGCTATTACAGGACCTGTTGCAACATGCATATTTAAAATGCAGATGAATGGTACACCGGTTTCTTCAGGAATGGGAACCTGCGGACTTGTTGGACAGATTGGTGTCTATACCGGATGGATTAATGATGTTGCTTCAGGAAGCAAGGCAGCAATAACAGCCTTTGACTGGATTGGACTTATCCTTATATCATTTGTACTTCCGGCAATTATTTGCCCACTTATCAATATGATTTGTGAGAAGCTTGGCTGGGTAAAAGAAGGAGATTTAAAACTTGACTGATAATAAACTGAATAATACATAATATGACTAATTACTAGGACGCTGTTTACTGAAAATATTTTAAACGAGCGTCCTTTTTT
>JAILEJ010000010.1 GCA_024688095.1 Butyrivibrio sp. | reverse complement strand
ACAAGTAATGCATATTAAAATATGAATGATTGAAAAACTTAACTAGACTAAATCATTCATACTATGAGCCTGAAATTTTATTTTCAGGCTTTTTTCTGCTTTTGAATTCCTTTATTTAAAAGACTTTTAGGTTTAAGTGCTTTTGCTTAATAGTAAGCGCGAAATATTTAGGCGGATAGCTACCGCCATTAATTAAGTTCATAATGGATTCGAATAACGTACATTTTACTATGTTTAAAGTCGAATGATGAACATTTCACTACGACTTGAAAGGAGCTATTATGTCGAATTCAAAGAAGCAACTGCCTCGCAGAACAGATGAGGACTGGTACAGACTCATCATGGACTGTAGAAAGAGCGGATTATCCGATGCTCAGTTTTGCCGAGCAAATGGAATCCCAAACTCTTCCTTTTCTTCTGCTATCAAACGTCTACGAGGGAAATCATTTGCAATTCCTGAAGTCAGTGACGTTGATATACATGACCTGACCCTGCCAAAGCAGGATGTGGTCAAAGTGGATATCGTTAACGATATTCAGCCACCTATGGAATATATTCTAGAAGTAGCGCCGCACATTGACAATTCACATATGATAGAAATCAAGCTTGGAGATGTTCAAATCTCTCTTTGCAATGGAGCTGATCCAGAACTTGTAGCCAGGACTCTTTCGGCTTTAAGGAGTTTCGTATGATCGGCGATATAACAGCTGCAGATGAAATCTACATTGTCTGTGGCTATACAGACATGAGAAAGTCCATTGATGGTCTTTGTGCAATAATCGAAGATAAGCTTCACATGGATCCAAGAAGCAGGGCGCTGTATCTCTTCTGCGGAAGAAGGGCTGACAGGTTCAAAATGCTTCTTTGGGAACCGGATGGCTTTATCCTGTTCTATAAAAGGCTTTCAGCAGAACAGGGAAGATATCGCTGGCCTAGGAACAAGGACGAAGTACGTAACCTTTCCTGGCGTGAGTTTGACTGGCTCCTCTCAGGTATCGATATAGAGCAGCCTAAGGCCATTAGAGCCTCTTAAGTTTTTTATCTATGTTTTTGTGCATAATTCTGAAATTGCTCTATATCGGATTAATTAAGTGTCAGTTTTAAAATCACTTTGGCACATTTACCGATATTAATCGCTCCTTAAGTCTGATAAAATCTATTTATCAAATGTAAGGAGGCTGTCGTGGCAAGAGATTCCAGGGACCAACAGCTCATTGAGCTAAAGGACACCGTAAAAGAACTGAATACCACAATAAGAAATCTCAACGCACTCATCGAAGCTGCCAATAAACGTGAAGAGGAGCATCTTCTAAAAGAGCAGGAACATATCGAAAGAGAGAAAGTCCTGCAGGAACAGATTGATTACCTCACCAAGAAACTTTTTGGCAAATCAAGTGAGAAACGCGATGATTTCGAAGGACAGCTTAATCTCTTCAACGAGGCTGAAACTCTGAAAGCAGAACCTGATCCAGAGGAGCAGGAATTCACAACTGTCGAAAAGCATACCCGTAAGAAAAAATCCAAGATGGCTGACAAGTTTGCAAACCTCCCGGTTCAGGAGGTTATTCTTGATGTTCCTGAAAATGAGCGCTTCTGCGTTGTCTGTGGCACTCCTCTTGAGAGGATTGGTAAAGAATTCCTTCGTAGAGAGATCGAATTCATAAAGCCAAGTATCAAGATCATCGATTACTACAGTGTCAGTTATGGATGCCCTAAATGCAAGATAAATGCTGAAGTTCCACATATCGTAAGAGGACGCGATGGTCAGGCACATATGCTTCATGGTATGGCATCTGCCGGAACAGTGGCATGGGTAATGTATCAGAAGTACGTTAACAGCCTTCCTCTTTACAGACAGGAAAAAGATTTCAAGATGTATGGAGCTGAGATCTGCAGAGGAACCATTGCTAACTGGATAATCAATAACTCCGAAGAGTTCTTCAAGCCTATGTGTAATTACTTCCAGAGAAAGCTTGTTGACGGAAGATATGCCATGGCAGACGAAACACCTGTCCAGGTGCTCAAAGAGCCAGGGCGCAGGGCTGAATCGAAGTCCTATATGTGGGTGTTTCGTTCGGGAGAGTTTGATCCGGAGCAGATAGTTCTGTTCCACTATTCGCCTACACGAGCGGGAGATACAGCCAAGGAGTTCCTTGAAGGATTCCACGGGTACCTTATGACTGACGGATACAGTGGATACAATAAACTCAAGGACTGTACAAGGAATTCCTGTTGGGCGCACATAAGACGATATCTTATAGATGCAATCCCAAAAGGCAAGGAATACGATCACAGTCAGCCTGCAGTGCAGGGACTAGCCTATGTCGATAAGCTCTTCGATATGGAAAGAAAAATCCATGAAAAGAAGGGCTCTGATTTCGATGCCATAAAAAAGTTCCGTCTTGAAAAAGAAAAACCTGTACTTAATGGTTTCTGGAACTGGCTTGACTGTCAGACTGCCATAAAGAATTCAAGGATGTACAAAGCACTTGTTTACATCCAAAACAGAAGGCCTTTCCTTGAAACTTATCTTGAAGATGGTGGCTGTAGCTTCAATAACAACACCAGCGAGAGAAGTTGTAAGGCCTTTGTTACAGGCCGCAAGAACTGGCTGTTCTCAGACTCGGTTGATGGCGCAGAGGCAAGTGCTCTTACTTATTCCATTGTTGAGACAGCAAAGGCTAATGGTGTTGATGTTTACTACTACCTAAAATATCTTCTCATGAAATGCCCAACATCTCTGACTTGCGATGAAGAACTTGAGAAGCTTTGTCCATGGAATCCCGAATGTAAAGAAGCTCTGGATGAGCTTCACCTTCAACATCAGAAAGCAATCTTCGATGCAATGTAATCTTTATCATATGTGAATTGTCAAGGTGCTCCAGCCTCGTACGAGGCTGGGGTATATTTTATGGGTAAAATGTCCTTGTATCTAGTAACATGTATTGCGGCGAGATCTGAGATTATTATAAATGAAGCTGCAATATTTTTTTCAACAATATATGACGGACTGAAGACAGCAGGGCTGAGTCTTATTGAACTGGGTGGCTCGGCAGCTGCGTTTGGGGATATGATACCACAGAAAATAATTGCATTTATTGCTCATTGGCTATTACAGCTGGTAGTTTCCGGCGGTATAGGAATTGCCATTGTTTTCATTATCTGCATGGGAACAGGCAAAGTGATAGAGATATTTAATGACCGTTTTGCAGATGAAAAAACTGCATTTTTTGTCCTTATGGGTCTTGCTGTAATAGTTATATATGCTGACAAAATAGTGCTGCTTCCGGTAAATCTGATATTGCTATACATCCTTGTATTTGCCATATGCATGATTTCTAGGGCATTCCTTGAATGGGATGATGCAGAGCAAAAGAAGGAACTGATCCTAAATGTTGGCAGGATGGTTCTGATATTGGGGGTTATATGGTTTGCATTTCGGAGCCTTGCATAAAAAGGATTTTCCCGAGCGCCATGGTTAAAGGACATCCATGGCAGTTCCTTTGCCAGTACCTTTAGACTGACTGGCATTTATTGGCTGAAAATATGTCATATAAGATAGTTCTGCTTTATTGAGACCTTATGTGATAAAATGTAAATGACTAAATTATGATGTTATTTTGATGGAGGCTTAATATGATAAATATACGTCCTGTTTCAGACCTGAGATATAAGTTTTCTGAGATTGAAGAAGATGTTAATACCGGAGAACCGGTGTATCTTACAAAAAATGGATATGGAACTATGGTAGTCATGAGTATTGAAGCATATTCCGAGCTTACAGATAATGTAGAGCGTGCTCTTGATGAGGCTGACAGATATGCTGAGGAGCATGATGAAAGAATGACACATGAAGAAGTATTTTCATCCATAAGGGAAAGAATTGGCGATTATGTCTGATTATGAGCTGAGTTACCTTCCTCTGTTCTATGATGATCTTATGGAGCAGGTTGATTATATATCAGATAAGCTTGGTAATCCGAAGGCGGCCAATGACCTTATAGATGCAGTTGATGCAGCTATTCTCAAAAGACTGCCGGATGCAGAATCTTTTGAGAAATATCCGACATCTAAGAAATGAAGATATCCTTACTATGCGATATATGTCGGGGAATACGTAATTTATTATGTAGTGATTGATCATAAGATTATGGAAGTTCGCCGTATACTTCATGTTCGTCGCGATAGAAAGAAGCTGCTTCCTTAAAAATGGCAGCTAAAACAAGCAGTCAAAATATATAAGATTACAATTCAGACTCCCTGAGATGGTTCTTTACTGGAAGCGGATATAGATAGACTTGTTCTTGAAGCTTTACGTGATGGGTCCTTAAAGATTACAAATATATCCGGAATACAGTGGTGGAATAACAATATAAGATTGGATTCAGCGATAGATGGAACTGAAGAAGGTGAGCATAATATACTGCATCGACAGTATAAATCCAATGCTAAAGACGAATTTTTGTAAGTGATGTTCACCACTAACTTTGAACCAACTGTAGCAGAAAAGCACAGAAAGAAATATGCTAATGGTGTCATAACCCAACAGATTTGGGACAAAAATTGACAGTTGGAAATGTTATAAAGCCGGGTATTTACAGCGATTTAGAGATAGATTCTAAAGAAATAATGAGAACAATAGGGTTTCGGAATGATGCTGCATAGTATTATACGTTGTATAGCTAAATGCTCTGATGATATATTTTTTCAGCCATGTACAAAAATATATACGGAACAGAAGTATTTAAAAAGTTTTGTGTATGGGATAGTGTTGATGTGGTGAAAATGGAGATAAATGAATATGCAAAACAATATTTCATTTAATAAGTTTTTGGCTATGGCAAGAAGAAATAAAAGGGTTACATTAGCAACTTTGGGATGCGGATTGTATTCTGAATCAATGATGTTCAGGATAGAAGAAGGTAAAAGAACTCCAGACAGATTAGTCAGAAATCGACTTTTGGCAAGACTTGGCATATCTTCTGAAGGGGTTGAGGACTATGTCCAGCCAGATGAATTTCAAAGATATACAATGCAAGTACAAATAATAAGGGACATAGAAAATGCAAATCTTTTAGAAGCGGAACAAGGGATTGACAAGTTAGAAAGCATGTTAGACGTTTCTAATAAAGTATATAGGCAATTTGCGTATGGAATGAGGGCAAGAATAGCTAAGGAAAGAAATGCATTACGTGAATATAAAATGTTTAGCAAAAAGGCGTTGGCTATGACAATTAGTGATGACGCTATATTTAATATTGAAAATCAATTATTGTCACCGGAAGAATATTATTATCTCCTATACTACCTTGAGATGTTAGTTTTTACAAATTATGAAATAGAAAAAAGAATGTGTGATTATAGGACTATAATTACGCATATAAAGAATTCTGGTATAGATGAGTTAGGCAAGGCTAAAGTTTATCCTATGGCTACTTACGGAATATACCTATGTGCAAAAAAACTAGGAATAATTAATGAAGTAAAAGACGAATTGTTAAGATATAGTATTGAGTCTATAGAATTACTTCGGAAGAGTTATCGGCAGTATTATCTCTTGCAAATACTTGAGATGAGGAGCGAGCTTTTGGGAGATAAGCAAGAAAAAATGGAATGTAATTGGAAATGGGCATTAGAATATGCATATAACAACTACAATATTAGCCTAAATATGAATTTAAATTGTTTTATTTATTCTGGGACATCTGTTTCTTGCATAGGAGATGTGATCAGAAAGAGAAGGGAAATGCTTGGAATGTCTAGAAATACTTTGGCAGATGGTGTATGTGACGTAAAGACACTACTAAGAATAGAAAATCAGAAGAATAATGTGAGGCAAGATAGTGTTAACCAAATACTTGAGAGACTTATGCTAATCCCTGATTTTGTGAGAATGCCAATAGTAACGGATAATGAACAAGCGGTTGCATTATATGATGAACTAAGATATGCAATAAATCAGTCATCATACAAACAGCAAGAAGGAATATTGGCTGAATTAATTTCAGTAATTGATATGGAAAATATTTATAATAGACAAGTGATTGATATCATTGACGCAATCATAAAAAGAAACGGTAAACAAATTACAGCATATGAATATAAAGAAAAACTTAGAAAAGCGCTAGAGATTACTATAAAATTTCCCATAATAAATAATAAAAATAGTATTTTTTTGACTAACGCGGAAACAATATGTATATACAATATAGCAAAGGAAGAATTTAAAAGCGGTGAAATTAAAGATAGTACAAAGGAAATGATTTCGCAACTGTGTAATGTAGAGAAATTTGATATCAATAATACGATGGATTTTATGCTATATATTTGGTGTGGCGACATGAAAGGCACATCCAGTGAGTACAGAGAGTCAAATAAAATTGCTGATAATGCAGCACTATGGACGCTGAAAAGCGGAAGAATATCTGG
>JAILEJ010000496.1 GCA_024688095.1 Butyrivibrio sp. | reverse complement strand
TTATGCTGCATTAGAGCACGCTTTGCATACTCATAATGAGTATCATGGGGAGATGCTATATAAACTGCGTCAACCTTATCAAGAAATTCATCATAATTATTACTCCAGAATGCAAGCTGATGCTTTTCTACAAATGGTCGTGCATGATCATCATGTGGGTTAAATGCTCCAACAGCATTTGCCCCGCTGACATACTTAACTTCTTTAGGAAATCTATCTGCAACCCTTCCAGTTCCAACTATTCCAATCCTGACAACAGGACTTCTGTCCACTCTTTTAAGACTAGAGGATACATCCTTGGTTCTTTCAAGATATACAACCTCACAATATTGCTTAAGATAATCAAATGCGCCAACCCAATCAGAACCAACTGTAAATATATCTATTCCATATTTTTGAATATCTTCAACCTTCTGTCCTGAATGATCTTCTATAACTATTTCATCTACAAAACCAGTGGAACGTACATTATCAATTCTGGTTATAAGGGAGTCAATTACATTGAGCTTTCCTCTTGTAGCATCATACTGTTCAGTTGTGATACCGACTATAAGATAGTCTCCTAATGCCTTTGCTCTCTTTAATAATCTATAATGTCCTTCATGAAACAAATCAAAGGTTCCGTATGTTATAACTTTTTTCATAAAGTTCTTCCCTTAACAATTCTTTATAATTCCAATAGATTTTCGGTAATATTTTGCTCGGCTCTCTGATAATCCTCCAGAAAATCAACCTCGCCCCAGAAGCGATCCTTTGTATCAAGCATACGAACATCATATTTATTCATGTCAAATACTCGTTGAAGGGCTCCTTCAAAATATGATGTGTAATCCTGATCTCTTAGTACATTTGTAGCACTATCATTTAAATCATCAATAACACTTTTTCTTATCTTTGTAATTCCAATAAATTCTCCAGCTGCCTTTTCTATTGGCATTTGTTTAGTTATTTCTGTAATATTTCCATTTTCAAGTCTGACTTTCATTGCCTCTTCATCACAAGGCTTAGTATCAACAGGAAGTATAATATCACCGTCTGCTTTAAGCAGATCTTCAAATATAGTTATGTCACAAATTGTATCAGCATGAAGATATATAAAATCATCATGAAGATTATTCATTCCCATGTAGTATGAGCCGATTACATTTGTAAATCCATAAAAAGGATTATATACAAGCTTAATTCCCGGAATATTATTTGTTGCCTCTATAAACTTTTGATCTTGAAATCCAGTAACAATAGTAATATCCCATATTCCAAATTTATGAAGCATTGCTATATTTATTTCTAATAGCGTTTTACCCTTTATTTTCAATAAACTTTTTGGAAGATTTTCTGTCAAATTTCCTAATCTGCTGCCTTTTCCTGCGGCCATTATAATTGCTTGCATTTATAATAATTTCCTTTCTTACATAGATTCTCTATATATTGTACTTATAATATTATCTCTATCAGATAATCTGTCATTTGAAAGATTACCTGACACCATCTCAGCAAGTTCGTCTGCACTTAAGGTATTTCCAAGTTCAGTTATATTCTTATATATACCAAGCTTGTCCATCCATTTTCTAATACTTACTCCTGCATCCAAACTTGTATCGCATCCTAACCACTCAAGAATATTATTTATTTTTTCAGAAGCAACCTCTTGTTCATATTTCATCCATGCAGGATATAAAGAAATCAGACCTACTCCATGGCTTGTTTCTGTTTCGACGCCAATAGGGTACTGAAGCCTATGCGGAAGGCAATTACCCACATTCTTAACATTAAATCCCATTATATGGCTTGCAAAGCTCATCATTTCACGTGCTTCTATGTCTTCCAAATTATTTTTTAGTCTGGGAAGTGCTGTGCCTACTATTTTTATTGCTTTTTCCGAAAGCATTTCAGAAAAAGGATTTGCCTTAATTGCACAATAGCTCTCTGCTGCATGTGTAAAAACATCGAATCCGGATTCCATTGTAACATTAAGTGGAAGCGAATATGTATATATTGGATCCACAATTGCAACTTTAGGCACAACATGTTCTCCTCTTATGCCGGACTTAACCTTCATTTCCCTACTTGAAATTATAGCCCCTTTGGTTAGTTCAGCGCCTGTACCAGATGTAGTTGGAATGGCTATAATTGGTAATGTCTCATTAGGTGGTTCTATCCCCTGTATCAAAAAATCTTCTATATCAATCTCTGATACAATGCCTACAGCAACAGCTTTTGCTGCATCAATTGCACT
>JAILEJ010000478.1 GCA_024688095.1 Butyrivibrio sp. | reverse complement strand
TGTCGTTTAAGAGATTAAAAGATGAATATGGAAAAGCATATAAGGGAGGTATCTTACTAATAGATGAATTGGATGCAACGTTATATGGCCATGCTCAAAAGATGTTTGTTAGATTTTTAAACAATAAAGCGGAAGAATTTAAAATACAAATAATATTTACTACACATTCTCCGTTAATTCTTCGTGAGGTTAATAATCTTCAACGTAGGGAAGTTCGGGATAAAAAAATAACGGCTGATGTAGAAAATTATTCTTATGATAACGAAATAATATATTTATCACCTAAGTATACTAATGAAGGCGAACGAATCGTTGAAGGTAAGAATATTCATTCAGCATTAGATCTTAAGACAATAATAAACGATATTGAATTAAAACCTACAAAAGTAAATCAAGATATCAATTTGTATTTAGAAGACAATCGATCCGCTGATTTTTTAAAAGCTATTTTTAGAGCGAAAGGAATAAGTATTGAGAAATATGTTAATTTTGTGGAAGTCGATATGTCTTGGACACATTATTATGTTTTGCATCAAAAAGGAGTTCCAGAGTTTCTAAATAGTATGATTGTATTAGATCATGATGTTGAACAAATTATGAAGCCAGAACAAAAAAGGTATATTTTTGATGAGGCTAAAAATGTGATTTTGATGCCTGAAGATGTTGAAAAAGGAATGTTTACATATTTGAAATCGCATGATGTTTATAATCGGTTTGAGGAAAGAATAAAGGAAAAAGGATATAACTATCCATACGATGTTTGTTTTTCTGAATGGACTGATGAAAAGTATGATACATCTGAATTAAAAAGATGGTTTTCAAAACTTGAAGCAGATATAGATGGAACAGATATGTTATTTGCTTTATGGATTGAAGATAATGAAGTAATTGTTAATGATTTTATTCAAAAATTTGTAGAAGCCTATAATAATTTAGCGGAAAAACTGGAAATGGATTACATTATTGGTTGATTCATTGAATAAGTAAAACTGAAAGATGGAAAGATGAATACTAGGTGAGTCCTAAATATAGGACGACGTCAGTATTAAAATAATGTAAAAGCCAGAAAAGCTAGGGGCTTGTGCTATTAACTTCCGATAATTTGTGGTTATAAGAAGAGAAGGGGGTATCTCTATGACAATACTAAGTAAAAAGCAGATGTCAGAAGAAGATATCAAACTGAATTACATTACACCGGCTGTTCAGAAAGGTTGGTCTGATCGTATTACGATGGAGACTAAGATTACTGACGGTCGAATAAATCTAAGAGGTAATATGGTAGCACGTGGTACACCAAAGCGTGCGGACTATATGCTTTATCTTAATGATGGTAAGCCAATTGCTGTTGTAGAGGCGAAGGATAATAATCATTCTATTTCGCATGGTCTTCAACAGGCGATGACTTATGCACAGATGATGGATTTGCCATTTGCGTATAGTTCTAATGGGGATGGTTTTTACGAACATGATTTTTTGACGGGAAAAGAACGACAATTAACGTTGGAAGAATTTCCGACACATGATGAATTAATCAAAAGATATTTTGAAGAATTAAATGGTGGAATGGGGATCACTCCAGAAGAAAAAAAGATTGTCGAACAGCCATATTATTCCAGCCAGAATACATATCCACCACGATATTATCAGCGTAATGCAGTAAATAGAACAGTAGAAGCTGTTGCAGATGGAAAAGACCGCTTGCTTTTAGTTATGGCTACTGGAACTGGAAAGACATATACAGCGTTCCAGATAGTTTATCGTTTGCTACGAAGTGGAATGAAGAAAAGAATTCTGTATTTAGCGGATAGAAATATCCTGGTAGATCAAAGTATTGAACAGGATTTTTCTCCGCTTGAAAAGACCATACATAAGATTGATTTTGCGCACGATGATATCAAGCAGATTATGTCTTATGAGGTAAACTTTGCCTTATATCATCAGATGGTAGGACAGAATGACGAGGAACATTTCAGATTTTTTCCACCGGAATTTTTTGACTTGATTATTGTTGATGAGTGCCACAGGGGTTCGGCCAAAGAAGATAGTAAGTGGCGTAGAGTTTTGGAATACTTTAATACGGCAACGCAAATCGGTATGACCGCTACTCCGAAAGAAAGTGAGACGGTTTCTAATATCGATTACTTTGGTGAGCCTATTTATACCTATAGTTTAAAGCAAGGAATTGAAGATGGATTTCTTGCACCGTTTAAGGTAATCAACATTACAACGAATATTGGTGATGGATGGCGTCCATATAAAGGACAGGTTGATATGAACGGTAACGAAATTGAAGACCGTGTCTACAACAATAAGGATTATGATTATAACATTATTCTTGAAGACCGAATTAATCAGGTTGCAGACGAGATAACAGCTTATTTGAAAAGTACTGACAGAATGCAAAAGACGATTGTGTTCTGTGCAACAGAGCTTCATGCGGAGATGATGCGTGTTGCTCTCATAAATCTTAACTCGGACATGGTTGCTGAAAATCCTGATTACGTTGTTCGTATTACAGGTAGTGATGATTATGGTAAATCAAAGCTTAAATATTTTATTTCAACATCAGAAAAATACCCGGTTATAGCGACTACGTCAGAACTTCTTTCTACCGGTGCGGATTGTAAGATGACAAAGCTTATTGTTCTTGATAAGACTGTGGATTCGATGACTACGTTTAAACAGATTATCGGTAGAGGAACGCGTATTCGTGAAAAAGAAGGCAAGACGCATTTTGTTGTAATGGATTTTCGTAATGTCACCAGACTATTTACGGATCCAGATTGGGATGGTCCAATTGAACAGGCTGAGGGATTCCATCATTCGGAGACACAGGATAATCCAAGAACGCCTTATTCAGATGATCCTAATGATGTAATTATTATTGATACAGATAAGCTGGGGAAACCAATTGTAGATAGAAATGGGTGTCAAGTGCGTATTATCAACAAGACTGTATCAGTATATGACGCGGACGGAAAACTTCTTCGTCAGGAAGATATCATTGATTATACGAGAACAAATATTCAGGGTGAATATGCTTCGCTTTCTGATTTTATCCGTAAGTGGAAATCAGAGGAGAAGAAAGAGGTTATAGAACAGTCTTTTGCGGACTTGGGCATTGATTTAAAGATGTTAAAACATGATCAAGGTATGGATGATGTGGATGACTTTGATTTTATTTGTTATGTGGCTTATGGAAAGAAACCTCTTACCAGAGCAGAGCGTGCAAATAATGTAAAGAAACGGGACTTCTTTAGTAAGTATTCTGGAGATGCAAGGGCGGTTCTTGAAATCTTGTTGGATAAATATATGAACCAGGGCATCACCGAAGTTGAGGATATTAAGGTATTGTCGCTTGCAGATTTTGCAAATTATGGAAAGCCGGCGAAGATTGTAAAACTCTTTGGTGGCAAAGCAAATTATGATGCTGCTGTTAAGGAACTAGAGGAAATAATTTATGATGAAATTGAGGTTGGATAAATGGCAAAAGGCATAATTTATGTGATGAAAACGGTAGTTCCTGGTTTGATAAAAATTGGAAAAACAGGGTCAGGTAATTTTGAGGACCGAATGCGTGGACTTGAACAAAATGGATATCGAAATGTTACTGGTTTAAAGAGAACTTTTGCTATAGAAGTTGAAGAATATGATGAAAAAGAGAAGCTC
>JAILEJ010000450.1 GCA_024688095.1 Butyrivibrio sp. | reverse complement strand
GCTTTTTCAAAAGCTGATTCATCTCCGTCATATATGGCATTCATGTACATAAGTGAATCTGTATAATTATCAAGTTGGGTACTCTTGTAAGAATCAAATACTTGATAATAATTGCCTTCTTTTGACAAAGAATCAATGCTTTCTGCGAGATGTTTTTTCATGGGATTTGTAGGTAACATATAAACTAAAGTCATTAGGATCATTCCTAAAGTAAAAAATAGCAAAGCAGACAAAATATAGAAAAAAGGTTTATTCTTGATCAAATTTTTATTCAATATAATTCTCCTTAAAATAAATATATGTGCAAACAATAATTATGTCTGCACATATAATAATAATATCATAGTAAAGGAAGTTTTTTGATTATTTTTTTAACTATATAGTTCCAAATTTTCTTTGTGGGTTTTGGATCATAGTGTACACCATTATTTTCTTCAGCTTTGATATTTTTACGTGTATATGAATACAAATCAATTTTTTTTACATTATTTTTTTGGGCAAAGCTTATAAGTGACTGATTAAAGCGACACATTAGATAATCATTATAATATAATCTGTCGCCTTCATCTCCAAGATTTGAATCGTCTGAATAACCTACAGTACAAAGTATAAGCTTTACATTCTTTTTTAGAAGCTTTTTATAATACTTTTGATATTTGGAAAAATCTCCACGGTCATTTGCACCCATCCAGGTGACAATAACATCGTAATTTTTGATACCGGCCATTTTTATGGCTTTAACCATATAATCATAATTACCGGCATCTTTACAATAAACAGTTATATTATTATATACTTTTCCTTTAATCTCACTCTTTTTGGCGGAAAACATATCAACAGATCTTGAATCACCAATGAATAAAACTCTTGTGTTACTATCAACACATTTCTTGGTGTAAGAAACACTTTTGGCTGATGAATATATTGGATTCTTTAAAAACAATATATTTAAAATAATGAATACGAGTAATATAGCTGAAAAAACCCGCTTAAATAAGACTGATTGTTTAGATGTCAACTTTTTCATAATATACTCTCCCTGTTTAAAACTATATAAATAATTAACTTAGTATTGAAAAAATAGAAATTTAGAAACATTTATTATTATATTACAAATAGAGCAAAAGTGTTAGTTGTAATAATAATAGCCTATTTACATGAATTTTGGAACGAAGTGATAAACTGGCATATAGATTTGAAATTTAATATCGATGAAAAAATGGATTAAAAATATAAAATAAAATTTTAGATTATTTTATGTTTTATTTACAACCTAGCGTAAGGAAATGTTTTATAATTCATACATAGGAGGATATTTTCAGGAAAAATATATAACTAAAATCCAAGATTATGATATTTAATAGTGTGGAAAATAACTAAGACCTATAGGAACGAGACAATGATGAAGATGGAGGGCTGATAATATGAAACGATTGATCGAAATCCTGGTAGTATCTTTGATTATAGTTGCTTTTTCTGGTGGGGTTAAGGCGGCTGATTTTGATGCAAACTATTATGCAAAAAAGTATCCTGATGTAGTAAATGAACTTGGTAGTGACCCAGCGGTATTATATGATCATTATGTAAATTTTGGAGTTAATGAAGGTAGATTTTGTTCACTTCAGGATGAAGTAGATAAATACAACCATCAGCTTGCAAATCCAGGTGGAGAAGTACTTGCAGCAAGTATTCCAAGTGCTCCTGCGGCAGCATATCCAACATATATAGACGTTGACGTTACAGCTCAGGTCGTAACCTATTATGAAAATAATACTGTAAAATTACAGACACCCTGTGTAACCGGAAATGAGACTTTAGGAAGAGGAACTCCAAGAGGAACATTTTATATTAGGAGTAAGACTCCTGGCAAATTCCTTGTTGGAGAAACCTGGAACGTATGGGTTGACAGATGGATGCCATTTACAGAATCTCAATGCGGTTTTCATGATGCAACATGGAGAAGCGAATTTGGAGGAGACATTTATCTTTCAAATGGTTCACATGGCTGCGTAAATCTTCCTCATGATGCGGCCTGCCAGCTATATGATATGGTGGCACAGGATACATTGGTAGTTGTAAGATAGTAACAAAGAAAATATAAAAGAAATATATATATTAAAATAAAAATGACTCTTCATGAAAGTAAACATGAAAAGTCATTTTTATTTTAGAAAATCACTTATTTTAAGAAATAATAAAAACTATAATGGTAAATTAGTTTAGTGTTACAGACATGACAACAGGGTTGTGATCTGAACATACAAAGCCAAGATTCTGAGTTTCTACAGAGTTAATAGTAATATTGTCAGAGACTATATAACCATCAATTACATAATACTGGAAATTATCCTTATCAGCACCTTCATATACTTTATCAAGAGAGCGGCATGTTGGACAGCTACTGTCAGTAATGCAGGTAAAATTATTTCCAAAGCTTGTAACGTCAATTGTTCCAGCTTCCCAGATGCCCTCTTCATCAAGCATTGGATAAGCAGAAGTATCTACATTGGAGAAGACCTGATTAAAATCTCCTCCGGCAATAACATAATTTCCTTTGTCATATTCTGATTTTAAAATATTGCATAGAAAATTAGTCTGGGCAATCTTGCCATCACCTTCATCATAGGCTTCAAGATGAAGATCAATAAGAACAAGTTCTTTGTCCGAATCAGCAATATCTATATGAGATACGAGAAGACCACGTTTTAAATTAGCAACGCTTATAGGCCATGTAAAGCTTGAAGGGAGCGAGTACCTTGTAGCATAGCTGATGTCATAATCACTAAGAGTAAGAAGTCCGGAATAAACCTGACCTATTGGAGGTATTGGATAAGGAACATAATTTACCTTAAAATTAGTAGAAAAAGTACTTGCCATCTCTGGGAAAGATTTCCTTAAATACTCGGTTTCATCTATTTTATAGGACCTGTCTGCTTCTACATCTATCTCTTGAACAAAAATGATATTGGGATCAATCTTACCTATTTCTGAAGAAAGAGTATTCATATTGGATTCTACGCGATCTTTTTCTGCAGTATAAACCATGGAACCTCCATCCATAAAGAAGTCAGCATTATCGCCAAGTGCTCCATAGCCTGCATTCCAGGTAAGAAATTTAATTGTATCACCGGAAGATAACACGGAATTTCCATTTCCAACAGGCATAACAGTTTCTTCTGGTTCGGGATCATACTGCGTAATTGTAAGATAGGCAACAAAGCCGCAGACAAATAAAACTGCTATAAGTAATACTGCCAATATAAATTTTAAACATTTACGTATGACCCAGAATAATCCTTTAAAAATTCCACCTATAAGAGAAAATAATCCTCCAAAGATAGAACCAATAAATGAACGATGTGTTTTTGGATTTGCCATAAAAACTCCAATCAAATTAATTTTTGATATTTTTTTACAATAAATTAAAAGAATAGATAAATTGCAAAATTAATTCTAAAGATAATTTACTATTTATATTACCAAAAATATATTTATTTTATAGAAACAATATATTAAAAATATATTTACAAAAAACTGAAGACTAAATAAATATAATGTATATTTAATATAATGGCAAAATTGCATATTCTTCGAAAGAAAAGACTATCATTTTTTTGAAATAAATTAATTCAATTAATTGTAAATGATAAAATATGGGGTTATAATGAAGATGTGAAAGTTTAATTTTTTATTAAGATTAAACTATTTTTTTATTATGAGTTAGAAATCTGTTACAAATATTGATTTTATATCTATATGAAATAAAGGTTTTATGAGGGTGGAAAAATTTGGATAATTTAGCACAGAAGTATGCAAGAAAACTTATGTGGACAAGGAGAATTCTTATAGTAATCATTGTGGTTCTTGTTGTGGTTTTCGGAGCAGCTTTTTTCAAAATCAGCACAGAATCGCATCAGGTACTAAGGGAAGCCAAAAATGTACGTGTATGTATGAGACTACTGTCAATTGAGAGCTACGGTCTTGGTAGCAGTATATATGATTCCACAAAGAAAAACGGCCTTGCAGAAGGTATGGAAGAAAGAATAGCAGAGCTGTCCAAGGAAGATGGTGAAGTAACACTGACAGCCTGGAACGAAACAGATAACCTGCCTCAGCAGTTTACTTATAAAAAAGGCAATTATATTGCAGTTTATGATGCAAGCGGAGACAAATTTAAAACCTGGAAAATTTACTATCAGCTTGAAGTATTAAGCTATGAAAATGGAGAAGATTAAGAATAATGATAAATATTCTTAGTACATTGATACTGATTCTTATCTTTATGATTGGAGCCAGTATATTTTCCTTTTTGAATGTAGTGGCTTATAGGAGTGTAAAGAAAGAGAGTTTTGTGAAAGGACGTTCCTACTGCCCATCATGCGGGCATCAGCTTGGAGCGACCGACCTTATACCGATAATAAGTTATATAACATTACTTGGAAAATGCAGATACTGTAAAAAACATATACCGGTAAAAGATACAATATTTGAAATTATAGGCGGGATATTGTTGATCCTTACAGTAATAAAATCCATGACAGATACTGGTTTTAGCCTGTATGACATAGATACCGGAACCTATTATAAGATGCTTTTAAGAGTGATACTCATATTTTCATTTTTTTCAGTAATGGATGTGATATCACTTATTGATATGCAAACAATGGAAATCAGGAACAGACATCTGACGATACTAGTGGTACTGAGCATAATCTCAATATTTATTATGCCGGAATATACTATCGCTCAAAGGCTTATAGGAATGCTTTGCGTAAGTATGCCAATGCTTGTTGTGGCACTTATAATACCTGGAGGCTTTGGCGGAGGAGACATCAAAATGATGATTCCCGTTGGATTTTTCCTTGGATGGAAGCTTACACTGGTTGGATTTTTTATATCAATATTATTAGGAGGCTTCTGGGGAATATATCTGATGTTAAGTGGCAAAGCAGAGAGAAAATCACATTTCGCATTTGGACCATTTTTGTGTATAGGAATGGCTGCTTCACTTCTATATGGTGAAAACCTTTTGAATGCATATCTTGGATTATTTTTGAAATAAACAGCAGTTTATATACTGGAAATATTTTTTATTCGTATAAACAAATGGCTGAAAACTTTGTATATGAGGAAAGATAATGGCTAACTATCGTTATAAGGCAAGAAATAAAGAAGGCAAAGAAGTTACTGGTGTACTCGATGCCAATGATGAGCAGGATCTGTACAGAAAACTGCGAGATATGGAACTCATACTTACAGATTCAAAGCTCACAGAGAGAAAAAATGTTTTTAAACCATTAAAGGCAAGAGACCTTTCAGAACTTGCAAGGCAGATAGGAACACTTGTAGGAGCAGGTGTGCCTTTGGTTCGTGCACTCAGAATTATCTCAACAGATGATTCCATAAAGCCTGAGCAGCGTGCGATATATTCACAGGTTCTTACTTATGTACTACAGGGTATGCCGTTATCGGTAGCAATGACAAATATGGATGGAGTATTTCCATCACTTATGATAAACATGTACCGTGCAGCAGAAGCCGCAGGTACTCTGGATTCAACATCAATGAAGCTTGCAAGTCAGTACCAGAAGGAAGACAGATTAAACAGCCAGATAAAAAGTGCTACAACCTATCCTAAGATTCTCATGGGAATGATAGTAATAGTTGTTTTAATTCTCTTTGGATATGTAATACCACAGTTCGAAGATCTCTTTTCACAGATGGAGACACTTCCGCTTCCAACTGTAGTAATGCTTGCAATAACAGATTTTGTTACAACGAGATGGTATGTGCTTATAGCCATAGTGATTGTTTTGTGG
>JAILEJ010000445.1 GCA_024688095.1 Butyrivibrio sp. | reverse complement strand
CATGAATCCTGCTACGAAGAGGTTCTGTGGCTTCTCGTAAAGGTTCTGTGGTGTGTCAACCTGCTGGATAACACCATCCTTCATAACTACGATTCTTGTACCAAGAGTCATAGCCTCTGTCTGGTCATGTGTAACGTAGATGATTGTTGTACCAAGTCTCTGGTGAAGCTTAGCAATCTCAGTTCTCATCTGTACACGAAGCTTTGCATCAAGGTTTGAAAGAGGCTCATCCATAAGGAATACCTTAGGATTACGAACGATAGCACGACCCATAGCTACACGCTGTCTCTGTCCACCTGAAAGAGCCTTTGGCTTACGATCAAGAAGGTTTGTAAGGTCAAGGATCTTAGCAGCTTCCTTTACCATTTTATCGATTTCAGCCTTTGGTACTTTTCTAAGCTTAAGACCAAATGCCATGTTATCATATACTGTCATATGTGGATACAGAGCATAGTTCTGGAATACCATCGCGATATCTCTATCCTTAGGCTCTACATCGTTAACTACTCTGTCACCGATTTTTAATGTACCTGATGTGATGTCTTCAAGACCAGCGATCATACGAAGTGTTGTAGACTTACCACATCCTGAAGGTCCTACGAAGATAATAAACTCCTTATCCTGAATATCAAGGTTGAAGTTCTTAACTGCTTCAAATCCGTTAGGATATACTTTACATACATTCTCAAGTGTTAAACTTGCCATTTTTTTGCCTCCTGTTAACTATTAGCTTATCTAATTCCAGGTAATTCCCCGTTTCTGAAATCTAGTATACCCAAAGTACTTTATTTTGACTATGCAACAATTACACAAAGATTTTAATCATCATTAGCAATTATGCTAAGGTTATAATTATTTTATTTTATTTTTAGAAATGTTGACGGAATATTTATAATTTCACTGTGCAACTTTACTATTGCTTATTTAAAAGGCTTTTACGCGTTATACAGTTAAAAAGCCTCCGGTTATAAGCATTTGCTTATAGCCGAAGGCCTCAACAACACTATTATTCATTATTTGAGTTCCCGTCATCACTTGCTTCATCCATTCGGGAAATTGCTCGATTGAGTTCTTCCTCTTCACTAAGATGTGCATCCTCATCTTCTGGTTCAAACTTCTTAAATGTCTTGTTGTACAAAAGTGCATGTAAAAATCCGGGACCAGAAAGTCCAAGTACCAGTATTACAGGAACCATCTGACCTTCAAAGAAATATAAAAGCAAAAGTACTACTACATTTATTCCAAACATAAGTAATGTTTTGGGAAGAGCCATAATAGCCATTAGAGCACTGTTCTTTAATGTATTTTTTACAGGATTTACAAACTTTGACTGTAATGGGAATATGTACAATGAGAACATATATAATACCAATGATACAGCAACAAGGATATATCTGAATAGGAGTGGAAATGATGCTGATGACTTGGACATATACCACAGATCAACCAGTAATACTGTCGCAACACCTGCCACAATGTACCATAGAGCTGTAGCCTGCTTAAAATTCTCTCTAAATGATTTCCAGAATGATTTTAATATGTAACTTTCCTCATCTCTAACCATTTTCAGAAGTACATAATGCATCCCCGTAAGAGCCGCTCCAATAGGAAATGATACCAGGAGCAGAATAAGTACTACCAAAAGACTTATTGTTCCATAATCAAGATATACACTCAGTATCGCATATCCAACTATTAAACTCGGTACACAAAAAATAATTGTTGCAATGTTCAGGATCATTAAGTCTGCAAACTTAGTTAAAAACCTCATAAATGGGCTGTCAATATCAAATATCTTCATGTTTTTTCCCCTTATTTCTAATACTATTTCACACTTCGCTTAACATTAGTTTCATAGGCGTGTAACGGATTCCATCTGTACTGATCTCATCTTCAAGATTAATAAATCCTAATCTGTGATAAAAACCGGTTGCATATGGAGATGAGTTAACCGTTAACGTCGAAACTCCCTCCTCATTAAGACAATAGTCTTTAACGAAGCTGATAAGACTGCTGCCAATACCTTTTTTATGGTATCTGGAATCTACAAAGAGAAGTGAAATATGTTTCCGTTCTCTTAAAGAAAGCATTCCTATCAGTTCATTATTATCATACGCCACAAACAATTGATAATTACCTGCCAGAAACAGTTTATATAGTATGTCATCATTTATAAAGTTACTAAAATTATTGATCCCTTCCTGTGAAAAATCAGGTGCATCAAATTTTAAAAATGTTTCCCACGCGAGCTTTATAGCTGGATCCCAGTCACTTTTATAGGCATTTCTTACTATATAATTTGTCATAGCTTAATTCATCACTTTCCTTGATATATATTACTAATCCAATTATATTGATCTTCAAATACCTGTTCGCTTCCAATTTCCTGCTGTAATTCGTGTCTCATACCCTCATATAGCTTTAAATCTACATTTGTAAATCCAAGTTCATCTTTATATATGTTGTACAGTTTTTTGACATTTTCAGCATACCCACCAACAGGGTCCTCAGTTCCTGCTGTTATAAGAAGCTTAAGATTCTTCGGGATCCTGCTCATTTTTTCTCGATCCTGTGTTCTTCCAACAAGATCAAAGAGTGTCAAAAAACCATTTACAGTAAATACAAAATTATCCTTTGGATTAGCAATGTACGCATCCACACTGGCTTCATTGTGTGATAGCCAGTCAAATTTAGTCCTTGCATTTGGAATTTTTTTCAAATATGCCCCAAATGCTATATTATTCATAAAGTTTGAACGATATCTTGCACCATGAAACAGCTTTGTTATATTTGCAAGCAGCTTACCTGCACTTACAACTGCAGGAGACTCCATACCAGTTCCCTGTATGATGGCAGCATCTATTCCTGTTCCATATCTCGAAATATACTCTCTTAATGTGTAAGAACCAAAGCTGTGTCCCAATATTACTATTGGAATACCTGGATATTTTTCCTGGGTAATCTTTTTTAACCTGTGAACATCTCTTACTACAACTGTCGCAGGATCATCCTCACAGAAATATCCAAGAGTCTTTTTTGAATCAAGTGATTCCCCATGACCTAGATGATCATTTCCTGTAACAAGTATTCCTCTTTCTGCCATATATCTTGCATAAGGATCATATCTGTCTATGAACTCCTGCATTCCATGTACAATCTGCAAAATACCAACTATGTTGGAATCAGGGATCCATCTGATTGCATGTATTTCTGTCTGTCCATCTCTGGACTTGTAAGTAAATTCTTCCTTGGTTACCATTAAAAATATCCCCCTTTATTTTCTGAATTAGCAAATTTCCGCACCTGATGGCATATTCTTTTCAGGTGTCATAAGTGCAAGGTTTCCATTTGCATCTTCAGCACATAGTAACATTCCTTCTGAAAGAACTCCTGCAAGTTTTGCCGGCTTAAGATTTACAAGTACCATTACTTTCTTACCAACCATTTCTTCAGGAGAATAGTATTTTCTTATTCCAGAAACAATCTGCTTTGTTGTGTTTCCAATTTTTACCTGTGAACACAAAAGCTTCTTCGATTTTTCAACAGCTTCACACTTTACAATTTCACCAACCTGGAACTGCATTGCAGTAAAGTCTTCGTATGAAATTTCCGGTTTAGCTTCTATATCTATAACTTCTTCATCAGAAGTATCTGTTGCTTCTCCGTTAATAGCCTTTAATGCAGCATATATTCTTTCCGCTTCAGTCTTCATTCCAGCCTTTTCAAGATTCTTTGCTGCAACCTCCTGACTTGCTATATATTCTTCCTTCTGCTTACGTGTTACTTCTTCAGCATCCTTAAGAACATCATCAAGTTTCTTTCTTGCAAATAGCATCTTAGGTTCTGATGTAACCTTGCTTCCATTTGGATAAACACCAAACCTGGAAAGTGTATCGAAATCTCTTTCGGGAGCATTAAGCTGGCTTATAATGCTTTCAGCTGTCTCTGGCATAAATGGTCTAAGAAGAGCTGCTCCAATACTGATTGCTTCTACAAGATTATAAAGAACTGTTGCAAGTCTGTCCTTTTTGCTATCATCCTTGGCAAGTACCCATGGCTCAGTCTCATCAATATATTTATTGCAACGTTTAAAGAGTGCAAATATTTCTGTGATTGCATCTGCAACTCTAAGCTCATTCATCTTTTCTTCTACCTTGTCATAACATGTAGTAGCAACTTCTATAAGCTCGTCATCAACTGCTCCGGTTTCGTTTTTATTCTCTACAACGCCTCCGAAATACTGATTTGTCATAGCAATTGTTCTATTTACAAGATTTCCGAGAGTATTGGCAAGATCTGAATTAAATCTTTCTACCATAAGCTCCCAGGTAATAATTCCATCATTTTCAAATGGCATCTCATGCAAAACAAAGTATCTTACAGGGTCTACGCCAAATAACTTTACAAGATCATCAGCATAGATAACATTTCCCTTACTCTTACTCATCTTTTCTCCACCCTGTAAGAGCCATGGATGACCAAATACCTGCTTTGGAAGTGGCTCACCAAGTGCCAGTAAAAAGATAGGCCAGTAAATTGTATGGAATCTGATAATATCCTTACCTATAAGATGAAGGTCGCAAGGCCAGTTCTTTTTATACTCTTCACTGCTGTTTCCATCAGCATCATATCCTATACCGGTGATATAGTTTGTAAGTGCATCAAGCCATACATATACAACATGGTCTGGATCAAAATCAACTGGGATTCCCCATTTAAATGAAGTTCTTGATACACAAAGATCCTGAAGTCCTGGAAGAAGGAAATTGTTCATCATTTCATTCTTTCTTGATACAGGCTGAATAAATTCAGGATGTGAATTAATATGCTCGATCAGCTTAGGTGCATATTTACTCATTTTAAAGAAATATGCTTCTTCTTCTGCAGGATGTACTTTTGAACCACATTCCGGACATTTTCCATCTGTAATCTGAGACTCTGTATAAAAAGCCTCACACTCTGTACAGTACATTCCCTTATAAGAGCCCTTATAGATATCTCCCTGGTCATAGAATTTCTTAAAGATCTTTTGAACCTGCTTTACATGATCATCATCTGTTGTTCTGATAAATCTGTCATAGGAGGTTCCCATAAGATCCCAAATATCTTTTATTGTTCCTGCAACACCATCAACAAACTCTTTAGGTGAATTGCAGCCTGCCTCTATTGCTCTGGTCTCGATCTTCTGACCATGTTCATCTGAACCTGTCTGAAAATGTACATCATAACCATCACATCTTTTGTACCTTGCAATTGCATCTGCAAGAATAATTTCGTAAGTATTACCTATATGAGGCTTACCCGAAGTATATGCAATCGCTGTTGTAATATAATATTTGCCTTTATTTTCCATCTGGGAACTCCTTTAAAAAAATTATTTATCAATATGAAAGTATTTCGTAGCCTGTTTCTGTAACAAGTACTTCTACTTCCCACTGCGCTGATGGCTTTCCATCTGCAGTGTAAACGGTCCAGTCGTTTTCTTCATCTATAAAGATTTCGTCTGTACCCATATTTACCATAGGTTCAATAGTAAATACCATTCCAGGAACCATAAGCATTTCTGTACCTGGCTTTGTTACATAGCTTACAAAAGGCTCTTCATGGAAGGCATTTCCACATCCATGTCCGCCAATTTCTTTTACTACTGAATATCCATTATCAAGAGCGTGCTGGTGAACAGCATGTCCCATGTCTCCGATAAAGTGCCATGGAATAACTTCCTTAAGTCCACACTCAACGCATTCCTTTGTAACTTCTACAAGTTTCTTTTTTTCGGGAGATACATTTCCAATACAAAACATTCGTGAAGAATCAGAAAAATAACCATTAAGAATAGTAGAACAGTCAACATTTATAATATCGCCATCCTGAAGAATTATATCGTCTGATGGGATTCCATGACATACTTCATCATTTATTGAAGTACATACACTTTTTGGAAATCCTTCATATCCAAGATCTGCAGGAATTCCTCCCATTTTAATTGTAGTATTATACACAATCTGATCTATCTCTTCTGTAGACATACCGGCTTTAATCTTATCACCGATTTCATCAAGAACAGCTATGTTTATAACTGCACTTTTCTTTATTCCTTCTATATCTTTTTCTGATTTAAGTAATTTTCTTGATGGAACTATATGTCCTTCAAGTTCATATTTAATAATTTTGTCATCAAAAGCTGCATGACAACTTTTGTATTTTTTACCACTTCCACACCAGCATGGTGCATTTCTTTCCAGTCTCTTATACACTTCTAATCCTTCTTCCTATAAAAAGCTAAATCTCCCAAAAAGCTTTCTAAAAAATTTATTTGCCTTTTATCTAATATTTAAAACACCTTGCGCATATTTTCAGTTATGCATACAAGAAGTTATACTTATAGATATACTATTTTAGTATGCTTCAAAGCAATGAAAATGTCAAACCAGCCAAATAACAATTTAATTCCCCAAAAGTATATCAGGCGCTGTAAAAATTAAAGTCAAAGTAAAAATTCTGTCAAGAGCATGCCGCTTAGCGGTGCTATGCACTCTTGACAGAATTTTTTTTCTTTGACTAATTAGTAGTAAGGCACCTTATAAATAAAAAAATGCTGTCACATGAAGTAATTATGACTCTATGAATGTAGATGTGGTGGTTAGAGTCATAAGAATTACTATAGGCAAGTAAGAATTATGACTCTACAGCATTGAATGGTGCTAAATAGGTCATAAAATGTAAGTGTTAGCAGATTATTGAAATTGAAATTATGACTTTTTGAATGTAGATATGGTGGTTAGAGTCATAATAAGTACAATCAGCAAGTAAGGATTATGACTCTACAGCATTGAATGGTGCTAAATAAGTCATAAAATGTAAGCGTTTGCAGATCATTGAAATTAAAATTATGACTTTTTGAATGTAGATGTGGCTGGGAGAGTCATAAGAATTAATATCGACAATAAGAATTATGACTCTACAGCATTGCAGGGTGCAAAATAGGTCATAAAATATAAGAACCTGAGGGCTGTGTAACATGAAATTATGACTCTATGAATGTAGATGTGGCGACGAGAGTCATAATAAGTGCTATCGACAAGTAGGAATTATGACTCTACAGCATTGCAGGGTGCTAAATAAGTCATAAAATATGAGCACTAGATTGTTGTGGAACATGAATTTATGACTCTATGAATGTAGATATGGCGGTTAGAGTCATAATAAGTACAATCAGCAAGTAAGGATTATGACTCTACAGCATTGCAGGGTGCAAAATAGGTCATAAAATATAAGAACCTGAGGGCTGTGTAACATGAAATTATGACTCTATG
>JAILEJ010000443.1 GCA_024688095.1 Butyrivibrio sp. | reverse complement strand
CAGCCAATGATTTATGCGGTCCATCTTTAATTGAATAACACACTTCTCCAATTGTGGTGTCTCTCCATCCAATAGGATTGCTTTCTGGATCACCAAACATCTCGATAAACCGTGATTTGACAGCTTTAGCTAATATATTTTCTGTGTGATAACTTCACATTTTCCTGATCCACCATTGCATACTGCATGGTAGTATCTATTTTGCTGTGTCCTAAAAGCTTTTGAACCTGCTCTATTGGCATTCCCTTATCTATTGCCCTTGTTGCCAAAGTACGTCTAAACTTATGTGGATGGACTTTTGTTATATCCAACTTTCTCCCTAGCTCTCTTAAACGTATCTCTACTCCACTAATTTTTAATCTATTGTATGGCTTAAGCAGAGAAACAAAGAGTGCTGGATTATCATCATTCCTAATTTCTAAGTAATTCTTTAAATGTATTTTTGTGCGTGCGTCGAAATATACAGGTCTTTCTTTTGAGCCTTTTCCAAGAACAACGCACTCTCGATTTTCAAAATCCACATCTTCTATATTAAGATGAACTAATTCTCCCACTCTCATTCCAGTTGATGCCAGCATATCTATTATCGCCAGATCCCTCAGGGAATCACAATTATCTCTCATACATTCAAGCATCTCATCTGTGTATGTTTCTTTTACAGTCTTTGATGATTTTATCTTATGTATTCTTCTTACTGGACTTTTTAAAATATAGTCTTCGTCCTCTAACCATGAAAAAAAGCTTGAAAGAATTCTCCTTATATTGTCAATGTTACTCTTGCTACAATTATTTTCTTCATGATAATCTGATAAATACTTTCTAAGATCCTCAGTTGTTATCTTTGTTATATGTTTTCCTACGGTATCAGTCATCTTATTAATTGTAGCAAGATAATATCTAAGCGTTTTGGGGCTGCATCCTTCAACTCTCTTTGCTGAAATAAATAATTCTGTAAATTCTTTATTTGATTTAACAAACGAATCCTCTACGGTCTTATTTACAATTTCAACATTCCACAGTTTGTGTTCCAGTACACCTTTTAATTTTGCAAGCTGCGAATTATCAAGCACTGGTAACATCTCCTGCAGTATTTCACTAATCATTGGTTCATTCATGTTAGTATCCTCCTTAAATTATGAAGCTATACCAACATCCTTCACCAGCTTAATTAGCAAAAATAATCTTGCATTACTGAAGCCTTCAATATTTCCATTTTATTTTTCATTTCCTGTACAGCCAATTTCGATTTGTCGATCTTATGTACAAATATTTCAAATTCATCCTGTATATCCTTAGGAGGAATATACATCCTTATTTTTGCCATTGCACTTAGTACTAAATCTCTGTTCGCAATTCCCTTTGTTAAATGCTGTGACTGTTCATAGCAATAATCACTATTTAGCATGTTTTCAAAAAATACGCCATTGAGTTTTCCCTTATCAAATTTCAAAATGGCAAGATGAACCCAATTTGCAAATTCAACATTGACATCTATAAGCTTAGCTATTCCAGTGTTCCCACCCTTTGTATAAATCATATCTCCTTTTTGCGGACAACATTTTTTTCTGGCTTCTGCGTAATCTTCATCAGAAATATATTTGGCCGTAGAAAAATCAATATAACCATTAACCACATTTCTAACAGATATAAATGGATGTCCTCCATTTTCTTTTCCAATATCAGCCAATGATTTATGCGGTCCATCTTTAATTGAATAACACACTTCTCCAATTGTGGTGTCTCTCCATCCAATAGGATTGCTTTCTGGATCACCAAACATCTCGATAAACCGTGATTTGACGGTGAGATCTAATTTTTCGATAATCGAATCACAGCAAGCAATATTTTCATCAATTTTAGCAATCACAGCCATCTTTTCCTTTTGTTCCTCAATAGGAATCATTGGAAAAGGAAAATCTTGTAAAATTGAAAATTTAAGATTCGCTCTTACACTACCAGAAGCAAGTTCATTAATATATTTTTTTCCAATGTCACTTTTTAAATAATGAAGCAAATAGTCATTATCAACCCTCTTCTCATCTGCTTTAAATACAACGTAAAGAGGACTTACAATTACTCTGTCTTCAACAGTCTGACAATCAATAGATCCCACATTAATTCTAGATGGGTTGTACGCAAAATATCCTTTTGGAACAATCTTATAATTTGTTTGATCTTTGCTGGCAACATCCTTGTCAAAATACTCTGTACAAAAACCATTAGTATTAGTGACACTATAAACCTGAATGTCATCATCATTCTTATTTCTGACAGAGTATTCTGATATATATTTTCCTAATCTTTCAATTTTTTTCATTATAATAACAGACCTCTCAATTCCTGAAGCGAAGCTACCAACTCATCCTTTAAGGCATCAACATCATTGAGTAGTTCCTCAGAGGAAGGATACTCAATCTTTTGATACTCAATCTCTTTGTATTCTTTCATTCGTAAAGAATAACCATTTTTTGCAATATCCTCTTTAGAAACCATAAAGGACTTTTCCTTTCGGCTTCTTTCTTTTTCTGCATCGAGATTTGCGAAACGCTCAATTATATCCGGTATATCATTTTCCTCAACTTCTTCTCGCTTATCATCTAAGCTGAAGCCGTCTGCCTGCATATCATAAAACCATACATTTTCTGTACCGCCTGCATTAGTCTTTGTGAAAACCAAAATTGAGGTAGAAACATCGGAATATGGCCTGAAGACTCCTGAAGGAAGAGAAATAACGGCTTCTAACAGCTGATTTTCAACCAATTCCTTTCTTGTAGCCTTATGTGCTTTACTTGTTCCAAATACAACTCCATCTGGAACGATACATGCACATCTACCACCGACCTTTAACATTCTCACGAACTCATTTACAAATAAAAGCTCGGTTTTCTTTGTTGCGGCCATTCTTGTTAATGCTGGATTTATATTTTCCTCGTCAACAGTACCTGTAAAAGGTGGATTGGCAAGTATAAGGTCATACCTATCTTTTATTTCATTGTTCTTTGAAATACTATCCTGCCATTTAACCTCAGGCCGTGTAATTGAATGAAGCATTAAGTTCATAGCAGATATTCGTAACATAGTAGGATCTGTTTCAAACCCTGAAAAAGTATCAGTATCAAAAAGTTCCCACTGCTTGTCTGTCATATTTGGATAATGCTCTCTGATAAATTCTGCCGCCGAAATAAGAAATCCTGCTGTACCACAAGCTGGGTCGCAAATCATATCATCCGGAGATGGCTTGCGAAGCTGAACCATCATATCTCTGATTTGTTTTGGCGTTCTGAACTGTCCGTTCTGACCAGCAACAGAAAGTTTACTAAGCATATATTCGTACAAGTCACCCTGCATGTCCAAAGACTTAATGTCATCTTTGTATAACTCATCTAAAGAATTAATAGTCTTAGATAATATTCCAGGATTTGTAAATCCAAGAGATGCATCTTTCATATATTTTGAAAAAGCAGTCTCATCATCACCTGTCATTTCTTTTATAAATGGAAATACCTCATTTTGAATAATGTCAAATATTTCAACAGCATCTCTGTCTTTGAATTTGCTCCAACGCATTCTCTGCCCTTCTGGAGTTTCTGGAAAAATCTTATTTTGCTTTTGACCTGTAAGATTTTCCATAGCTTCTGCATCTATATCTTTTTGATCAAGAGATCTGATGAACATCAAGTATGTAATTTGTTCAATTACAGTAATAGGTTGGGTTAAACCTGATGCCCAAATATCTTTCCATATCTTATCGATTTTGTTTTTAATAGTTCCGGTAATCATTACAATCCTCCATATGATTATTTGTGCTTATAATTCTATATTATGAGTTGTCCTAAAAAACGGACTTTAATATACTTAGTCGTTTATAATTTCTGCTATATCGCTAAGCTGACAATTGAACTCCTTACAGATTTTTTCCAGCACTTCCATTTGCACGTTTTCGCCTTTTTCAAGTTTTGCAATCGTGCCGTAACTAAGGCCGGTCTTTTCCTTGAGATCCTTCCTCTTCATGTCGTGGTCAATCATTAACTTAAACATTTTCTTGTATGAAACTGCCATGCATCGCTCCTATCCGCTTGTTTCCTAACGAAATCAATAACAACAGTTGAAATAAGTATACCATATTGCTACTCCGTTTTAAATAAAAATTCACACGTTCTTGTTAATTTC
>JAILEJ010000441.1 GCA_024688095.1 Butyrivibrio sp. | reverse complement strand
GCATTATCAAATATCTTATTTGACAGCATTCCACCGGTTTCTAACATAAATGCATCTCCAAGAACAGTATCATCAAAAATAAGCTGAAAAGATAAATATGTATTAGTATCATTTCTCAGCCTCTTAATTTCATCTGCGTATTTAAGGTCATTCTGAGTATTTTGCTTATACTCCTGCATACCAGCTACGGTTTCGAGACTTAGCGTTGTAGGATTATATTGGACTATAAAAGGCAAAAAATATTTATGGCTTTTTAAGGTTTTCTCTACCTTTGAAGCATTCAATCCTTTTCCAAACCCCAGTTTTGAACTATCGAGTGAAGATTGAGCCTGCTTCATAAGAGATGACTGTATCTTCTCAGCCTGGGTTACCATTTCTGTAATTTTATACTTTTGGGAAGCCTTTCCATCTTTACCGATTACTGTCTCTGAACCAGCCAGTGCATTTCTGTTAAGTGGGTTTACCACACACAGAACAGCTTTTCTGGTATCCAGTCCAAAATCAACAGCTAAATTAGAAGCTCCATCTTTAATACTTTCTAAATTTATATTCATCAATAACCTCTTCTACTCTTTTCAGTTGCCATTTTGCGTTCAAGTCTTGAATATACTTTATCGCTAATGGTTCCTATCTGAGCGTTGACTCCATCCTGAACCAGTTTGGAAATATTAGGGAGCTCAAAATCCTGATTCATAGTATTGTAATGATTTACAACTCTGTTTGTATGAGCACTATGAATATTTTCTGTTTCTTCCTTTACTTCCTCTTTGATCTGTTTTGAAATGTTTCTTCTGTACTCATTTAATGTTTCTTCAATATCCTCACTTGTTACTCTTTCATTTTGTCTGTGAACTATTTCTGCATCAGGTAACTTCGAGGCTTCATTTTCCTGCTTATTTACTGTATTATATGTCTTACTCTCCAGAATTCTATGAACAGTATCAACTGCTGCGTTTTTTTCGTTCTGAATATTCATATTTATATTTTGAATATTCTCATTTTCTCTTCTTACCTGCTCTATATTGTTTATAAGAAGACTTATATTACTTTCTGTCATATTTCCGAGTACTTCAGTATTATTTTCATAATAATCGGAAACAATTTCAAATATTTTTCTTGCATTATCCGGGAAGATACGTTCTATTTCACGTCTGATTTCCTTTTGTTCAGCAAGAGCCTGCTCTTCTTCATCAGCCAGCTTATCTATAATCTGTTGTCCGTCATTAAGAGCAACAATTCCATTCTTAATTGTCTCTTTTTTGCCATTTAAATGCTTTGGCTTTTTATGCCTTGCTTCTATTTCACGAATCAGCATTGTATACTGCTGCCTGCGTTCTTCGTTCTCTATATTTATACGATTAAGTACTTCTAAAAGTTCATTGTTTTCAACAGTAGTATCTTCATTTTCTGAGACGTTCACTATCTCTGCATCATTTACTTCAGATGACTGATCAATGTTTTCATAATGTTTTTCATTCATCCTGTTTTCTACATTTTGAATAAATGAAGCATATTGTTGTCTCCGCTGATCTGATTCAATGCTGGTTGTATTAGAAATATCCTCTGTTACATCAATATTGCCGGTAACATCATATGTAACATCTGCCTTATTATATTCTTTACTATAATTCTCATTGTAGACTCTATTATCTGTAATGTTTCTAACATCCGAATAAAAGTCATTTTTTAATCTTAAAATCGAATTATCCGCCGCTTTATAAATTGTACTTCTGAAATCAAAATATGAATTATTTACCGAACCTGTTTTATCATGTGCAAGCTGGTATAAGTTTTTGATCATATCAAGAAAAATAGTTGCAGTTACTGCATTCTCTTCCTTATTGTACACAACATCACCATTTCTAATCTCTTCTTCATAATTATTTTCATAATTATAAATCATATTGGCGCCAGAAACAGACAGCTCATTGGCTATCTGTTCTATAAACATGTTAGTTGCAGTATTACTCTGCTCTGACATACTATATTCATCTGCACTGATCTCATTGTTTTCAGAAGTATGATTAAAATTTGAAACTATCTGATACACCGCACCTGTTTGCAGCCTTTCAAATATTTCATTATATAATCTGTTTTCATCTACATTTATAAAAGTGTTCTCTGTCCTTTTTGAAGAATTGCTTGTTATCTCCGTAAGAAGTTCTTTTACAGTTGTCTCGTATACATCTCCATTCAAAACCATATTGACAATTTTCTCTTTGTCACGGTTTTCATTTATAAGCTTATATACTCTGCTCATAAACTTCCTGTCATCTCGAATACCAAGCTTATATAATGCATCCGTAATAAAAACTCTGTCCTGATAGGTAAGATCAACATCTGCACTCATAACAATTCTATTCATGAGGTTATTTATAATCTCAACTTTTTCGTAATTCAAATTGTTATTGGTCTTCTGATTTATTACAGATGATAACCCATCACTCTCAGCAATATATATTTCCGGAGGTGTATTGACTACATGAAGAAGATCTTCCTCATCTATATGAGAGGTCATGAGATTATAACTTGCACCAACTCTATG
>JAILEJ010000435.1 GCA_024688095.1 Butyrivibrio sp. | reverse complement strand
ACAAAAGAGTCTGTTTCATCTATGCACAATATAGACAATGCAGCAAGCGAACTTGCTAATACAGCCACACAGACCGCACAGGACATTGAAAATATTTCAAGCGAAATTATAACTCTTAGTCATATGACATCTCAAAGTGTTGAAAACACTAAGGCCCTGGCCAATGCATGCAATGATATAGAAAATATTACAAACAGTGGTATGGATACTGTAAAAGAACTTACTAATATTACAGATCAAAATGTAACTGCTTTTGAAAATATTTTCCAGTCAATTGATGGTATTGATGAACGTACAAAGAAAATTGGTGTTGCCAGTGATATGATTACATCTATTGCTAAACAAACAAACCTGCTTTCACTTAATGCAAGTATAGAAGCTGCAAGAGCTGGTGAAGCCGGAAAAGGATTTGCAGTTGTTGCTGATGAAATCAGACAGCTCGCTGAGCAGAGTGCATCTTCAGCTGATACTATAAATCAGATGATAGCTGAGCTTCAGGAAAGTGCTTCAGATGCAGCTAAGCAAAGTGAACTGGTTCGTGAATATGTAGAACAGCAAAAGAATTCCGTTAATGAAACAAAAGACAGTTTTGCTGCAATCGTAGATAATATCGATACAGTAAATACTGGCGTAAGAAATCTTGAAGAAGCTAATGAACGTCTTGGCGATGGTATGACTAAGATTAATGATCTTATAGACTCACTTTCAGCTGCTTCCGAAGAAAACGCAGCTACAGCTCAGGAACTTAATGCCACAACTTCAACAGTTACTAATAGTGTTCTTGAACTTCAGGAAACAGGAGACAGTGTAAGTCAGTCTTCCGTTGACCTTGATGACATTATTAAGGATTTCCAGGTTTAACATTCAGATTATTCTATAAAAACAGCATGTATATAGCAACTTGCGTCGCAAGGCGCACATAAAAAAATCAGCCTGTGAGATATCTCACAGGCTGATTCATTTTAAGCCCTTCTACCGGTTATTATCCATGGTGCAGGCTGTTGTTCAAATACATTTTTAGATGTAAGCTTTGAAACAGAAATCTGTATAACATTTACATCGTTAAGCTTGTATTTAGCCAGAATATCCTGCATATTGGCAGCTGTTCTAAAATCAAGTGTATATATAACAAAATCCATATCAGGGTTTATTGATGTAAGATACTCAAGTTCTTTTTCCATACTTGCTGAAGCTACAAGCATTGTAGTATCCGGAATAGGAAGATCCTTCATAGTATCCTCTCCAACATGATCAATAATGGTAACGTTCTGAAGACCAAACTGATTAACATTTTCTTCCATTGTTTCCCTGTCACGTTCCCTGTATTCTACTGCAATTACAGTTCCTTCTCCACTTATCATTGCAGCTTCAACAGCTATTGATTCACCTGATATTACACAGAGATTTTTTCTCTCATCAATTCTCATTCTGGATAAGAGCACTGAACGAATTTCAGAACCAACATATTTGACAGAACCACTTGCAAACTTGGTATTATCCATTCCAAATTTAATTGTGCTTCTGGCACTTGGATTAAGGATAATCATACCAGCTGAAGCGTTAATCCCTCTGTCAATCATAGCTGAAATCTTATCACGTTTTATCTCTCCGACTGGTTCTGATCCTTCGTTATATATTACCTCACAGTCACCAAGACCTACAGACCACATCTTATAAAAGATATCCTTATTACCAGCCTCAGTAAATACAAGGACGCATCTGTGAGCCTCTACTGTAGGAATAAGATTCTTGTTTTTTCTTGTTATATCAAGAATCTTTACATGTTCCAGGTCAATCTCGGTATTCTCTGAAAAGTATTGTAACCATGATAGTATATTACTGTTTGAAAAAAGATTATTTTCCATAATATATCTAACCTCCATCCTATGAAGCATATGTACTAACTATATTTCAGATCTATATTTCAATTATAACATATGTTATTTACATTTTTGCAATAGTTCTTCCCATTTTGTATCAACATATTCCTGAGCCGCCTCTATAGCCCACTCATTGCCAGGCTTAAAGAGATGTTTGAATCTTCCCTGTTTAGACATAAACTCTTCAACTGGTAATTTCTTTTTAGGCTCATAAGTAAGATGATACTCACCTTCAATTACTTCATATAAGGGCCATACACAAGTATCTATTGCAGCCTTACAGATTGCAATCAGATCCTGTGCAGGATACTGCCATCCTCTTGGACATGGTGTAAGAACATTTACAAAGGTTGGTCCTTCTTTATAAATTGCTCTATGAGCCTTTTCATGAAAATCTTTCATATTTCCAAAAAGTGTTGTCTGCGCCACATATGGTGAGCCATGTGCAACCATAATCTGTGTCAAATCCTTTTGGTTCTGTTTCTTACCAAGAGATTCTGTTCCACTTGGTGTTGTAGTTGCAGATGCAAATCTTGGTGTTGCTGATGAACGCTGTGTACCAGTATTCATATAAGCGTTATTGTCGTAGCAAAAATATGTAAAGTCATGACCTCTTTCAAAGGCTCCTGAAAGTGACTGGAAGCCTATATCATATGTTCCACCATCACCACCAATTGCAAGAATCTTTACATTCTCATTTTCTGCAATCTTTCCTTTTTTCTTCATTACACGATATGCAGCCTCAACACCTGAAGCTGTAGCTGAAGCATTTTCAAATGCTGTATGGATGTATGAATCTTCCCAGGCTGTAAATGGATACTGGAAAGAAGATACCTCAAGACATCCTGTTGCATTACAAATTACTGCTCTATCCTCTGGATTAACTGCTCTCATCATAGCTCTGCAGACAATACCTGCACCGCATCCGGCACAAAGTCTGTGTCCTGAATGAAAGCGTTCTTCCTTATTCATTTCTTCTTTAAGATTATATGCCATTTGATTACTCCCTCTGTCCCATGTGAGTATAGACTTCTCCAACTTCGCCTGTTTCTACTATACTGCCAAGTCTGTCGTATACGCTTCTTGCTGCATCAACTGTGAAATCTCTTCCACCAAGTCCATATACGATATCAACCATCTTAGGTCTCTTATCCATGTTGATACATGCACCTGATACTTCTGCAAAAAGTGGACCTCCGCAAGCAGAAAATCCTTCACTCTTATCCATAATTGCTACTGCTTTGCAATTAGAAAGCGCCTTTGCAATCTCTTCACCAGGAAACGGACGGAATACTCTGACCTTTATAAGTCCTGCCTTAATACCATCTTTTCTAAGTTCATCAACACAGGCTTTTGCAGTTCCTGCACTTGATCCCATAATTACCATGGCAATTTCAGCATCATCCATTTTATATTCTTCAAAAAATCCATAGGATCTTCCAAATGTTTTTTCAAAATCTTTGGCAACATCAAGAATAACCTTTTTAGCATTCTTCATTGCATATGCCTGTGCCACTCTTGCTTCCATATAATAACCGGATACACCGTAAGGTCCTACTGCAAGAGGATTCTCTTTCTTTAAAAGATAGTTTTCAGGATGGTATTCTCCAACAAAAGCCTTTACTTTATCGTCTTCTTCAAGTTCAATATTTTCAAGTGCATGAGAAGTGATAAAACCATCTTCACAGATCATAAGTGGAAGCCTTACATCAGGATGTTCCGCAATTCTGTGAGCCATCAGATAGTTGTCATAGACTTCCTGATTATTCTCTCCATATAACTGAATGAAACCTGAATCTCTTTCGGCCATCGAATCTGAATAGTCATGATTAATATTGATAGGTCCTGTAAGTGCTCTGCATGCAACAGCAAGTACTACAGGAAGTCTTAATGATGCAGCTACATAAAGTACCTCATTCATATAAGAAAGACCTGCTGAAGATGTGGCAGTTACAGCTCTTGCTCCTGCTGCCTCTGCACCAAGACACGCTGAAAGTGATGAATGTTCACTTTCAACACATATAAATTCTGTATCCACCTTACCGTCAGCCACATACTGTGCAAAATACTGTGGTATCTCAGTTGAAGGGGTAATTGGAAACATTGCAAATACATCCGGATTAATCTGTCTCATTGCTGTAGCAATAGCTTCATTACCGGACATTCTTTCTCTAATACTCATTCTGCTTCATCCTCCCAGACAATAGCATCAAACGGACAGGCATTTATACATATGCCGCAGCCCTTACAATGCTCATAATCAAACTCCAAACGCTTTCCATCCTCAACAGGAATTGAAGCATCCGGACAATATGGTGCACAAAGCAGACACTGTTTACATTTATCAATTATCCATTTTGGTGTGCGTACTCTCCACTCACCAGTTTTGGTAAGAACACTTGTACCAGGCTCATATATTTCACAGCCAGTTGTAAGATCCTTCCAGGAAATTTTTTCATTAATATCCTTAGCTTTTGTAATCATCCTTTCACCTCATCCATTGCTATACGGAGGCATTTCAAATTACCTTCTACCACCTGAGGCTTCTTTGCGAATTTGTGGCGATAAGATTCCTCCATATCTTTCAAAAAAGTTTCTCTGTCAATAATCGAGCTGACAGCAACTACTGCTGCAAGCATTGGTGTATTAGGGAAATATGCCCCAAGACAATCCAAAGAAATTTTTCTTGCATCAATAGTGCATACTCTTCCATCGTAATTTTTGACTTCTTTTCTTACTTCATCAGGTGACTTTGATGAATTAACTATCAAAGCTCCACCATCCTTAAGACCTGCTGCCACATCAACACTTTCCAAAAGTGTCTCATCTACTACTACTACATAATTTGGTTCATAGATATTGGAATGAATTGGACAACGTTCATCAGAAATACGATTGTATGCTGTGATTGGTGCGCCTGAACGTTCCGGACCATATTCCGGAAAGGATTGTACAAATTTACCTGACATAAAAGCAGCATCTGCGAGGAGCTGACTTGCCGTTTTTGCCCCCTGGCCGCCTCTTCCATGCCATCTAACTTCTACCATGTCACTCATAATAATCATTTCTCCTACCATTTTTATTGCCTAAGTTTCTACGTTCCAATTTAACATATTTTCTAATTTAATGCACTAACAAATAAAAGTTTTATCAAATTAAATTGTTAAATCATGTTATTATTTAAAGCTAAATCCATAATAAAAAAGATGCTCCGATAAAAATCTGAAGCACCTTTACTTGTATCTTATATTTTTATTTATACTCTAACCTGTCTACACTAAATAAACAAGGTATTACAAGGAAGTTACTTCCTTCAGCCTTCTCCCTGTCAAAATGAGACTCAGGATCTACATCAAGCCAGTCCTGAATTACCTTAGACTCTTCTTCTGAGTTCCTTATATTCACATTGTTTCTAGGCTCCTCATAATATGAGAAAAGAAGATTCTCATGAAGAGAAATGTAGGCATATTTATCACCCTTTAATAAACCTTCCTCAACAATGGCTGTATGATGCTTTACATATGAAGGAAGCTTATCCCTATATACAAATGCAATCCTTCCTATACGCTGCTTTACATCTGTTGTTCTCTCATATTCCCATTTATCTATGTCTCCGTCTGGAATATGATGATAATAGACATTTATCATAGGAACCCAAAATGTATCGCCATCCTCTTCAGGCCACAATTTAAGATAAGGTGACAACTCTGACATAATCTCATCTATATTTAAATGAGGATTATCCATATCACTTACTATTTCTTCCACATACAGAAATCCCATATTTTTATATCTGTAAAAAGAAGCATTACATACCTTCCCACAATTTATAAGTTCTACAAATTTATTCTTACAAGCTGATAATACCCTATCTATTTCTTCCCCCAAACTATCTTTCCTAAAACTACATCTATATTGTATACGCCTTATCATAATACTCCCTCTCTTTTTTACCTTTTTATCTGTGCCCCAAAACACAATTACTAT
>JAILEJ010000430.1 GCA_024688095.1 Butyrivibrio sp. | reverse complement strand
GGACTTACACATTATTCTATATCTATTGCTGGCGGACAGCTTCTTGTTGACGGATATAATTTTAAAAAGCTGGTTGTAGGATCAAGAGAAACTGATGAACAGGTAAATCAGAGCGACGTTGAAGGTCTTTATGATATTTACTGGGCACCATCAAAATGGAAAGAAGGAGACGATACAAGTTTTCTTTCAGATTTTAAGATGGACAGTAAGCTTATTGGTGGCGAATTACAGAGCCTTATTGAAATGAGAGATGGAAATAATGGTGTTTACTTTAACGGAGAAGTAATAAGTACAGAACTTGATACAACTACAGATGAAGTTTATGTAACAATTCAGGTAACTGATTCAAAGCTTATGGATATGAGTAAGTGTACACTTCCGCTTAGCGGAGAACTTAATGTATCCAATAAGATTTATTCATACACAGACTGGACTTATGATGGCGGTGATACCTATGTATTTACACTTACAGCTGAAAGCACGAAGTCTACTGTTCCGGCTAATGGAAGAACTGCGAAGGTTGGTTCTAATTATGATTATCAGGGAATTCCATATTATATGGCACAGATGAATGAATTTATAAGGACCTTCTCAAATGAAGTTAATGAGATAATGACATCTGGTTATACCAAAGATGGTGATGCAGGTGTATTTATGCTGACAGGTAACTGCCTTACAGATTCTAATGCACAGTACAGTTATGATCAGCTTACAACATTATCAGAAAATAAAGGTTATTATAGTCTTACAGCAGAAAACTTTGTTGTTAACAGCGTTCTTCAGGATAATGCTGAAATGCTTGCAACAAAGGCGGATATCACTGAGGGTGAATCAGAATTTCTTAATCTTGATGATCTATATGAAATGATGACTAACAAAGAAATTTTCCGTGGTGCAACAAGTGGAGATTTCCTGGATAAGATTCTTGCGGATGTGGGTCTAAATGCCAGTAACGCCAAGACATTAGAGGAAACATATACATCTCTTGAAAACACAATTAACAATGAGAGATTATCAATAATGGGTGTAGATACTGACGAAGAAGCGGCAGCTCTTGTACAGTTTCAAAATTCCTACACCTTAAACTCTAAAATGATTTCAACTTTAGCCGAAATATATGATAGGTTAATACTTGAAACAGGAGTTTGATTTTTGACCTCATGCATAGGAAATGCATGTAAGCGCAATGGATGGTGCCTGATATATAAACCTTGAACCGATATCTAGTGCAAGGGGGCACGTTTTATGAGAATTACTAATAAGATTATACAGAACAACTCACTTTACAACATTAACAACAATAAGGTAAGAGAAGATAAGCTGAATACCCAGATGGCAACAGGCAAGAAAATATCACGTCCATCAGACGATCCTGTTATAGCTATCAGAGCACTCAGGCTTCGTAGTACAGTTACAGAGCTTACACAGTTTTATGAAAAAAATGCTGCTGATGCAAAGAGCTGGCTGGAAGTAACAGAGGATTCACTTTCAACTGTTACTGATGTTATTACGGATGCTTTGAAGAATATTAATAAGGGTGCAAACGAAGATCTTACTCTTAGCGATATCAATACAATTCTTACACAGCTTTCTGCATTATCTGATGAATATTATTCAACAGGTAACGTTGACTATGCAGGAAGATATATCTTTACAGGCTACAGGACAGACACAAGTCTTTCTTATCAGACAACTACAACCGATAGCTTCACAGATATAAATGATGAATTTAATGCTTCAAATATTGAGACAACACAGCATGTTACAAATCTCGAGGATATTGACGCAGGGACTGTGCTTTCTTCAGTAACATATGAACACAATATTGAAGAGGTTTCAGTAGGAAGACTTCGCCTTTCATATGATAATCTTGATTATACTGATGGCGATGGAAATACAGCTACTCTTAAATGGCGAGAGAATCTTGATCAGTCAGCCACATCATCAATTACAAGTACAGATCTTGAAGTTTTGAATCTGACCTATACAGATTCAGATGGTATAGAAAGAACTGCATATGTACCGGTATCCTCGGATTATACAATTACGATTCCTGATTCAGATGGCGGATCTACTACATATTCAGGAGCCGCCAATACAGATGGCTCCTATACAGTTACAGCTGATTATACAGATGCAAATGGTACAACAACTACACGTACTATAGATATAACAGAAGATGGTGCAATTGACAGTACTTCCACAGATATTGCAACAGCTGTATGTACTATATCAACGACAAGCATATCAACAGTTGCTTTTTCAGATGGTACAAATACATCAACGACAATTCC
>JAILEJ010000408.1 GCA_024688095.1 Butyrivibrio sp. | reverse complement strand
AGAAGGAAAGTTTTCCATTTGTGGCCATTCATCATTTTTCTTGATAAAGAAATTGTCTCAAGAGCTGATAATTCAGGATTGTCTGCAAGAATGTAAGGAACCATTCTATATGAGTAATTCTTTATCAGACCAGGTATAATAAATAACATTGTCCATAATGTAAGGAATAAATCTGTAACAAATACAGTACATGTTACATGAAGGTAATTTGAAAAGCCTTTCTTAATATTATCAAGTGATGCAGGATTGTTTCTTACGTTTTCTGCAAAAAAGTGATTACATCCAACAAGCAAAGGATTAAAAATAAAGACCTGAATCAGTAAAGCGATTATTAAAACTGTTGATATAAGTCCAAGTGCAAGGAGGAATACTTCAGGGTTAAAGTTGCCATAATCTATCTCCTGACTTGCTTCACTTCCGGTAGCAGTACTTGTTGAACCTATAGAAAGTGTAAGAATAAAGCCTACAATTACACTTGCAAGGTAATTACTCTTAAATGAATTTTTTCCTTTTTCTTTAATTTCTTTGATATTCCACATAACTTTTTTTCTCCCTTAAAATTTATATATTTTGTTTTGCGATTATTTATACGAGTATAATTTGAAAAAAGTATAATTTTTTTAAAAAAAATTTTTTGTTAGTAATTGAGGAGAAAGAGTGCTTTAACTGAGTCCTCTTTTTTGGTACTCTATTTAAGTGAGTAAAAAGTTTTATAGAATTCTATTTATTCATAAAAGCAGTATTTGCAAGGAGTAATAAAAGATGAATATAGCAGTATTTAGCGATATACATGGCAATCATGCGGCACTTCAGGCATGTATTGATTACTGTGTCGCTAAAGGAATAACTACATTTATATTACTTGGTGACTATGTTACGGATTGCCCTTATCCTGAAAAAACGATTGAGAAGATCAATATTCTCAGGAATTATTTCAAGTGTTATATGGTTAAGGGAAATCGTGAAGAGTACCTGATAAATTATAGAAAAAATGGATGCACCGGATGGAAGAAGGGATCTGCCAGTGGAGCACTATTATATACCTATGAAAATTTACAAAATGATGATCTTGAGCTGTTTGATTCACTTCCTATATATGAACTTATAGATGAAAAGGGGATGGACAAGATTGAGATTTGTCATGGTTCACCTGCCAATGCCAGTGAACCTCTTTTTCCTGACAAGAGAAATATGAAAAGGACACTTGTTCATCTAAAGGCAGATATTCTGCTGCATGGGCATAGCCATATACAGGGAACTTATATCTATAGAGGGAAAAAAGCTATAAACCCAGGCTCTGTAGGTCTTCCCTGGTATCATGGTGGAAAGACACAGTTTGCTATACTTCATAGCAGTGCTTCGGGATGGGATGAAGAAATGGTCCAGCTTGACTATGACAGACAGGCTATTCTTGATGATTTTGAGAGCAGTGGAATAATGAAGAGTGCTCCTGCCTGGGCAGCCGTTACAATGCACACAATACGAACAGGAGTTGATCTGAATCAGATTGTACTTCTAAATGCCATGAGATTATGTGAGGTTGAACGAGGTGAGGTACACTGGCCGGATATACCTGAAAAATACTGGGCCATCTCACTTAGAGAAAATAATATTGATCTTTATGGCAATGATATTACGGATTAAATTGGCGTAAATAATAGAAAAAGGAAGCATAAGTAAGGAAACATTTTAGGTTACGAAGGGATAAGCCTTTTAAATATGGCGTTTTCAAATCTAAAAAAAGTATAAAATAAGGGGTTTTTGAAACCTCATAAGCAAAAGAGAGAAAATAAGAGAAAAAAAGAGATATATAGTTATAAATGGAGATAAATTGCTGTAAATCAGTTTGCAATAAGCCCCTTTGGAAACTAATATATCTTTTAGTGATTAGCACTCAACTAAAAAGAGTGCTAACAAATTTAAAATCGTATTAAAAGAGATTTATATACAAGGAGGCAATTAAAATGAAGTTAGTACCATTAGCAGACAGAGTTGTAATTAAACAGCTTGCAGCAGAGGAAACAACAAAATCAGGAATCGTTCTTCCAGGAGCAGAAAAAGAGAAGCCACAGCAGGCTGAGGTTATAGCAGTTGGACCTGGCGGAGTAGTAGATGGCAAAGAAGTAAAGATGGAAGTTAAGGTTGGTGACAACGTTATTTATTCTAAATATTCAGGAACAGAAGTTAAGCTTGATGATGAAACATATATCATTGTTAAACAGAGCGATATTCTTGCAGTTATTGAATAATTTACTGAATATAATATAACGAAAATGATAAATTTAGGAGGCTATTAAAATGGCAAAGACAATTAAGTATGGTGCAGATGCACGTACAGCTATGGTAGAAGGCGTAAATAAGCTTGCAGATACAGTAAGAGTAACAATCGGACCTAAGGGAAGAAACGTAGTTATCGATAAGAGCTATGGTGCTCCAACAATCACAAACGATGGTGTTACAATTGCAAAGGAAATCGAACTTGAAGATCCATATGAAAACATGGGTGCTCAGCTTGTTAAAGAAGTTGCTACAAAGACAAATGATGTTGCTGGTGATGGTACAACAACAGCTACAGTTCTTGCACAGGCTATGATCAATGAAGGTGTTAAGAACCTTGCAGCAGGTGCTAACCCAATCGTTCTTAGAAAAGGAATGAAGAAGGCTACAGAGTGCACAGTTGATGCTATTTCAAAGATGGCTACAAAAGTTAGTGGCAAAGAGCAGATCATGAGAGTTGCTGCAGTTTCAGCTGGTGATGACGAAGTTGGTCAGATGATTGCTGATGCTATGGAAAAGGTTTCAAACGATGGTGTTATCACAATCGAAGAATCTAAGACAATGCAGACAGAGCTCGAACTTGTAGAAGGTATGCAGTTTGATCGTGGATATATTTCAGCTTACATGGCTACAGATATGGATAAGATGGAAGCTAATCTTGAGGATCCATACATCCTTATTACAGATAAGAAGATCTCTTCAATTCAGGATATTCTTCCTCTTCTTGAGCAGATCGTTAAGACAGGTGCTAAGCTCCTTATCATCGCAGAAGATGTTGATGGTGAAGCTCTTACAACACTTATTGTTAATAAGCTTCGTGGAACATTTAATGTAGTTGCTGTTAAGGCTCCTGGATATGGTGACAGAAGAAAGGCAATGCTTGAAGATATAGCTATTCTTACAGGTGGTAAGGTTATTTCTTCAGACCTTGGTCTTGAACTTAAGGATACAACACTTGAAGATCTTGGACGTGCTAAGAGCGTTAAGGTTGAAAAAGAGAATACAACAATCGTTGATGGTGCTGGACAGAAGGCTGAAATAGAGGCCAGAGTTGCACAGATCAAGAAACAGATTGAAGATTCAACAAGTGATTTCGATAAAGAAAAACTTCAGGAGAGACTTGCTAAGCTTGCAGGTGGTGTTGCTGTAATCAGAGTTGGTGCTGCTACAGAAACAGAAATGAAGGAAGCTAAGTACAGAATGGAAGATGCTCTTAATGCTACAAGAGCTGCTGTAGAAGAAGGAATCATCTTTGGTGGTGGTTCAGCTTACATTCATGCTACAAAGGATGTTGAAAAGCTTGTAGATTCACTTTCAGGTGATGAGAAGACAGGTGCAGAAATCATCCTTCGTGCTCTTGAAGCTCCACTTAGAAACATCGCTGCTAATGCAGGACTTGATGGATCAGTTATTGTTAACAAGGTTAAAGAGAGTAAACTTGGTGTTGGTTTCAATGCTTATTCAGAAGAGTATGTAGACATGGTTAAGGACGGTATCATCGATCCAGCCAAGGTTACAAGAAGTGCTCTTCAGAACGCTACATCAGTAGCAAGCAGCTTCCTTACAACAGAAGCAGCAGTAGCTACAATCAAAGAGCCAGTTCCACCAATGCCAGCAGGCGGTGCCGGAATGGGCGGAATGATGTGATGAAATAACGAGCCTGGCGGCGAGTGATTTATAATAGCGCGTTAGCGTAAAATATAAAAGAGGTAAAAGACAAATTTATTTGTCATTTTACCTCTTTTTATATTTTAGAATGCCGAAGGCATCTATTATAAATCAGTCGACATCAGGCGACAAAACAACAACGAGGAACTGCGAAGCAGTTACGAGTCTGATGCTTAGACCTGATGCAAATTTATTTGCAAACAGGTCTATTTTTATTTTTTAGAATGCCGAAGGCATCTATTATAAATCACTCGGCATCAGGCGACAAAACAACAACGAGGAACTGCTGCGCAGTTACGAGTCTGATGCCCAGACCTGATGCAAATTTATTTGCAATCAGGTCTATTTTTAATTTTTAGAGTGCTGAAGGCACCTATTATAAATCGCTCGGCATAAAGTTTGTTTTTTATTAATAATAAATTGCGTAAAATTATATTGAACTTTTAATATTTTTGGTAGAGAATAGTATAAAAAATAAATGCGAGGTACCTGTGAAAAAGAATTATATTTTTATTATTGTCTTTGCAGTTCTTATAATTGCTGCTATTTTTATTTTTTATACTGGGTTTATAAAAGAAAATAATACTACAAACGATACAGATAAGATAATTGGAGGAGCTGATGCTCCTACATCAATAGTTTTATCGTCATCACTGGTGAATGAGGAAAATATTGCTGAATACCAAACTATCACTATGGAAGATGCAAAGACTGTTTTTGAGACACCGGGAGATTATATCATCTTAGATGTAAGACGAGCTGACGAATATGCCCAAGGTCATATTCCCGGAGCTGTTAATTTTGCGAATGAGGATATTTCCGATACTCCACCTGACATTCTTCCTGATATGGATAAAACGGTTTATGTATATTGCAGAAGTGGCAGAAGAAGTAAAGAAGCAGCATTAAAGCTTTCTGGTATGGGTTATACTAATATTATTGAATGTGGCGGTATTATTGATTGGACCGGAAGCCTGGAAATTGAGTAATGACTCAAAGTATGTTATACTTTCTAATAAATTTTTTACCGAAGGGGAGCATTGTTATGTGTGCTAAATGTATAGAAGCTATGAGACAGGAGAAGATGAGAGCTCAAATTGCAGCCATGATCGCAAAGAGAAAGGCTGAAGAAGCTGAATGCAAAACACAGAATAACAATATTTCATATTCGGGAAAAAGATAAAAAAGCAAAATACAAGTTTTAAATTGCTGTTTTCGGGTTATTTAATCTTTGTATGATAAATACATAATTGTGTGATATACTATTATGATGACTGCATTTATTGCAATTAATTATATTTATTATGAAATGAGGCAAAATCATGAAAGAGTTAAAAGATTATGTACGTACAATACCAAATTTTCCTGAAGAAGGAGTAATGTTTAGAGATATCACTACTGTACTTCAGGATGCTGATGGACTTCACCTTGCTGTGGATACAATGCAGGGACTTATTGAAGATCTTGACATTGATGTTGTAGTAGGAGCTGAGTCAAGAGGATTTATCTTTGGTACAGCTATTGCTTATAATCTTCACAAACCATTTGTTCTTATACGTAAAAAGGGTAAGCTTCCATGCGAGACAGTATCTATAGATTATGATCTTGAATATGGTAAGGCTACACTTGAAATGCACAAGGATTCTATTCAGAAGGGCCAGAAGGTTCTTATTGTAGATGATCTTATTGCTACAGGTGGTACAACTGAAGCTATGGTTAAGCTAGTTGAATCTCTTGGCGGAGAGGTTGCAAGTGTTCTTGTACTTATGGAACTTGCAGGTCTTAAGGGAAGAGAGAGACTTAAAGGCTATAGACTTGATTCCGCCCTTGTATATGAAGGAAAATGATTTGCTTTTCTAAATAAATTTTTCCTGAGGAGTGCTTATGGCTGAAAACGAGTTTGATGATGGAAGAATTGAATCTATAGAAGAATTTACAGCCCCTGACGTTTTATACGAGGGGCTTATTGAACGTGTGCGCAAATATCATCCTTCTGATGATATAACGCTTATAGAAAAGGCTTATGGTACTGCCTTTACGGCACATAAAGACCAGCTTAGAAAATCAGGGGAGCCTTATATTATCCACCCGCTCTGTGTTGCGATTATTCTTGCAGATCTGGAAATGGATAAAGAGACTATAGCAGCAGGTCTGTTGCACGACGTTGTAGAAGATACCATCCTTACAAAAGAAGAAATTGAACAGGAATTTGGGGAAGATGTAGCACTTCTTGTTGATGGTGTTACAAAGCTCCAAAATCTTAAATTATCAACTGATTATAAAAATAAAACACCGGACCAGCTTGAGATGCAGGCCCAGAATCTTCGTAAGATGTTTCTTGCAATGGCAAAGGATATCAGAGTTATTCTGATCAAGCTTGCCGACAGGCTGCATAATATGAGAACACTTGGACATATGCCGCCTGAGAAACAGCAGAGAATATCACAGGAGACTCTTGATATTTATTCTCCGATTGCCGGAAGGCTTGGTATTAGTAAGATTAAGGTCGAACTTGATGACCTTTCACTTAGATATCTTAAACCGGATGTATATTATGATCTTGCTGAAAAAGTTAAGCAGCGTAAGAGTGAACGTGAGAAATATGTTGAAGGCATTGCACAGGAAGTTAGAGTGCATATTGCAAATTCCGGTATTAAAGGTGAAGTAAACGGAAGAGTAAAACACTTTTTTAGTATTTATAAGAAGATGCGTAACCAGCATAAGACTCTTGATCAGATTTATGATCTGTTTGCTATACGTATTATTGTGGATAATGTGAAGGACTGTTATGCAGCTCTTGGTATTATTCATGAAATGTACACGCCTATTCCAGGCAGATTTAAAGATTATATAGCTATGCCAAAGCCTAATATGTATCAATCACTTCATACGACACTGATTGGTCATACAGGACAGCCTTTTGAAATTCAGATAAGAACCTATGATATGCATAGAGCTGCTGAATATGGTATTGCTGCCCATTGGAAGTATAAAGAGGCTTCTGATGGAAAGAAGACACATAAGGATCAGGAAGAAGAAAAACTTACCTGGCTTCGTCAGATTCTTGAATGGCAGCAGGAAATGTCAGATAATCAGGAATTTATGTCACTTTTGAAGAGTGATCTTAATCTGTTTTCTGAAGATGTTTACTGTTTTACCCCTGCCGGTGAGGTTAAAAATCTTCCTGCAGGATCAACACCTATTGATTTTGCATACAGTATTCATAGTGCTGTGGGTAATAAGATGATAGGTGCCAAGGTTAATGGTAAGCTGGTACCTATTGATTACAAGATTCAGAATGGTGACAGAATAGAAGTACTTACCAGCCAGAATTCAAAGGGGCCAAGCAGAGACTGGCTTAGTATTGTTCGAAGCACATCTACTAAGAATAAAATTAACCAGTGGTTTAGGACAGAGCTTAAAGAAGAAAATATATCAAAGGGTAAAGAGCTTCTTGCTGAGTATTGCAGAGCAAGAGGTGTTGATATCTATGAAATATTAAAGCCGGAGTATCAGGATATTGTTATAAAGAAATATGGTTTCCATGATTGGGATGCTGTTCTTGCTGCAGTAGGACATGGCGGACTTAAGGAAGGACAGATTGTTAACAAGATTCTTGAACTATACGGTAAAGAGCACCATAAGAACATTACTGATGAAGAGGTACTTGCAGCAGTTGCAGAGACTAATGTCGCACCAAGAGTTTCAAGTACCGGAAATGCTATTATCGTTAAAGGCGTTCATGATGTTGCCGTTAGATTTTCAAAATGTTGCAATCCTGTTCCGGGTGATGATATCGTCGGCTTTGTTACAAGAGGAAGAGGAGTTTCCATTCATAGAAGAGACTGTATTAATGTAATTAAGATGCAGGATAATGATAAGACAAGACTTATTGAAGCTAAATGGGAAAAAGAGTCTGCAGGTGGTGAAAAATATATTGCTAATATCAAGATATTTGCAAATAACAGAAGTGGACTTCTTGCTGATATCTCAAGAGCTCTTACAGAAAAGAATGTTGATATCATTTCTATGAATACAAGAACCAGTAAACAGGGACTTGCTACTCTTGATACAGAATTCCAGGTATCAAGTACTCAGGAACTTAGAGACATTACAGATAAGCTAAGACAGATTGACAGTATAATTGATATTGAGAGGACAACAGGTTGACGAATACAACAAAATTACGTGTTGGATCCATGACACTTGGAATGGTGCAAACCAATTGTTACTTTGTTTATATTGATGATGGAAGAAAACACGATAATACAGGTGATTATACAGAGTTTACACCGGTTATTTTCTTTGATCCGGCTGATCATGGGGATTTTATTTATAAAGCTCTTCATGACAGAGGATTTGAGATTAAACTGATTTTGCTTACGCATGGACACTTTGATCATATTGGCGGGGCAGAAGATCTTAGAAAGCTTTCTGGTGCTCCAATAAAGGCTTATATTGGTGAAAAAGAACTGTGTATGGACACAGATGCTAATGTATCAACTATGTATGGTGCTGGTATTACAATTAAACCGGATGCATATCTTGAAGACCTTGATATTATTGAAGAGTCGGGAATGAAATGTCAGCTTATTTCTACACCTGGACATACAATTGGAAGCTGCTGTTATTATTTCGAAGAAGGTGGCTTTTTAATAAGCGGAGATACACTTTTTGAGGAGTCAGTTGGAAGAACTGATTTTCCAACTGGTTCAATGAGCAGTATTGTCAGGTCTATTAAGGAAAAGCTATTTGTTCTTCCGGATGATACGATTGTTTATCCTGGCCATGGCGGAGAAACATCGATTGGTCATGAGAAAAAATATAACAGTTTTATTTATTAAGATACAGGGACTCGCAGGGGGACTACGCCACGAGTCCTTTTTCTTGCCTAAGCTATGAGAGGAATACTGTAGCTGCTTATTATTGAAAGGGAAATTCAGCTGATGATAGTAGTAACAATTAATAAAGAAAAATATAGATATGATATTCATGCTATCTTCAAATCTTTTTATCCTGAAGAAGATATTAATGTTTATATAAAAGGTACAAGTGAAGAAAAATCTGATGAGGGCAAAATAACTGCAGATATATACGTTGGTGATACTGAAGGTTATATGGAAATGACCCTTGTAAGAGCTGATGGAGAAACGAAGCATATAAAGGAAGAATG
>JAILEJ010000401.1 GCA_024688095.1 Butyrivibrio sp. | reverse complement strand
CCTTTGTTAGAGCAGGTTTTGTATTTTTCTCACTTATTCTATTTGCAAATTCAATCAAGTCTTTTTCCAGATATTCGTTTGACTTATACTCAACACCCAGTTTTTCCTCATAGAAGCTTCTCGAAATTTCCTTAACAGCGTCTCTTGGGAATGACTTATTTTCCCTTAATAATATTTTCTCTAGCGATTCTGGAGAAAAACATGCTGTTAATTTTGGACCAATCATTTCTTCGTATTTAATAACAATTTCATCAAATTTTCTTTCTCCGTACTTAGTTATTTCGATCAATCCTTTTTTCTTTAAAGTACTCTTTAGTCTCTGTACTTTTGAATTGTTCACATTTAGATACGCTGCTAACAGACTACTTCCGCTTTCATATGTATAAACACCTCTATTATTTTCAGATAGAATGAGTAATGTGAGATACATTTTTGCAAGGTCGAATTTTACTCTTGCGTTTTCCTTGTACCAGGTCAAATCAATAAACTTTTTAAAGGTTCCCCTATAGAACTTTACGAAAGCTCCTTTTTTAACGATATAATTATCATATTTAAGGCATTTGACCTTAAACGGTTCCGTTTTTTTTAGGTCACAAATCTTTAATTCTTTCCCTTCAAGGTCAAATAACTGTATTTCTTTCTCGTCGACAAGATAATTTATAGCTTTTCTCAGCGCATCTTCCTCTTTTTTTACACACTGAATATGCAAGCTCATAAACAAGTCCCAAAAATCAGTGTAAAATTCTCCTCTTTTTACCTCTTTTTCCTCGTATTTTACTTCTGCTACACCATCTTCGAAAAAAGCTTCCTCTAAGAATTTTATCATCAGTACCATCTTAAAAGGTTCCTCGTACCAATTTTCCTTAGTGATTTTCTTATTAAGCTTTAAAAAGCTTTCATTTCTTTTCATTTTCTCGTTTTCTTCCAATTCGTTTCCACCTTTCCTGGCTCAAAAAAAGAGCCACCTACTACTTAGGTTGCTCGAATTAGAATAAATCTATCTTTTTCAATACTTAATGTTGCCACTGAGAAATTCTATCTTGACAAAATGTCTTTTTGTGATACAATTAAGTATGAAAAAAACGAAATTATTGACGAATATTTCGAACAACCTGCGTTTAGAAGCTGCCAACTTCTGAACGCAATTTTTTTCTCTTACTACATTATTATACATCATCTTTGGATTTTATGCAAGAAAAAAAAAAGCTCTTAAGCCCTTATATCACTATATTCCGTTATTGTCACTGTTTTAAACAAAATTCCCATCTCTTTTTTGCCATAAAGCCCGACTACATATAGTGCGATGGCTCGAGTTATTATTTTTCATCTATCAATTTTTTTCAACAACTATCAATTCACCAATTTCCTGGTTAAGAAACTTTATAAAAATTTAATAATTCCATTCTTTAAAAAATTTCTTTTTCAGTTAACAAAAACCATCTGATTCTTTATGTCCTGTTCCTTGGAATTCATATCAAAAATAGGATATCGAATTTTTGACACATTAAATATTCTGTTGGTTCTACCAGAGTTTTCAGTTCTCTTTACTCAAAGGATGCCATGTCCTTCTTTCTGTTAGAGCTCCTTGATTATCTAACAGTAACCATCTAGTATGCTTTGTACTGAATCGTCCTAGTTTATTTCTTTAAGAAATGCTAGTTTATTTAGTATAAGATAGTCCGTTTTTCCTGTCTGAGTTATCTTGTTCTTTATGTCTTTACCTTGCAAGAATTTATAACTACAAAATAGAACTAAAAATTTTACCAGACTTTAGAAAGACAAATGAAGAAAAAAAGTAAATCTTCGTTTTTACAATTCTTGGAAATTTCTCTTTATTTCTTTAGTTCTTATCAGTTCTTTAATTCTTATATAAGTCATCGCTATTAGTATCGCTATTAGCATCGTTATTAGTATCGTTATTGCAATCGGTTATTATAAAAATTAAACAAAAAAAAATCCTATAACCCTTTATTTTAAAGGATTATAATTAGTATCGGTAAATATTATTTTTTGAGAGATTTAAGCCGATTACGGTAGCGTCAGACGCCTCGTCAGACAGAAAAATGGAATTTTTGATAAAAAAAATCCTTGTAACCCTTATTTTTGCGCTTTAGAGTACGGACACACAAAGTGGAAAAATAAGCATTACAAAGAATTTTTTGTGTTCTCAGTGCAGGTAAAGATTTCGGATCATACGCAGCTGGAGAATTTTTGTTGACATGTCATCAGAAAAGATTTTGATGCAGATTATGAATTAGGCGATGTATTTTTTTCGACGATGCTGCAGTAACCGCCTGGGAAGGTCAACAGATTTTGGCTCGTGTCCCTGCGCTGCCTTCTAGAAGTTTCGTTCAGGACGCAGCCATCAAGATTATCCGTGACTGCGAAGAAGAGATTTCCCACTGATTTCTGAACGCTGTTTCCTTCATCATCCGCAAAATAAAGCCTGTAGGCTTCACCAGTGAGGACGTGGAGGGAGTACGTCTTGGTAGCGTCATATTTGTAATCCAGGAAATTCTTAGCCTGCTCCTTCAGCTCTGCAATCTCTTCAGGTGATGCATCATAGTATGTTCCAGACGAAGAATTTCGGATGATTTCTCGGAGAAATTTGTCCATATTTCCCTTAATTTCAATGGATTTCTTAGCCTGTGTCTTGTTCAGGACAATTCCGCCAGAGACGTTACAGCTTTTTACCCTGTAGTTTACCTTGATTTCGATGTTTTTATCTCGTCTTGCGGTATCGGTGTAATAATCTATCATCTGATGAATGTTTTTGGTAATTTCATCTATTATTGCATAGGAGCTTTCCTTATCAACGATTACTATGTGTTTGGATGCAAATTCCCTTTTACGGTCCTGAAAGTTCCTTACCTTAATTACCTTGAAGGAATCGGAGTCTGATTTTTTCAGATTGTCGAGATATGCTTCGATTCTTTTGCAGCATTCAAGTTTCAGTCCGTGTATATAATTGAATAAAATGATTTTTTCTTTACTGTCCAGACGCTTCATGCGTGTTGTTTCTCCTTGAAAAAGTTAAATTAAACGTATTTACAATTCCCGCTGTTTTTCTTCTAACTTATCCTGTTCCGTTAATTTGAAACAATCAGGATATTTCCCGTTCCATACTGAAAAATAGGAACAATTGGTTTCTGTAATTGTATCGTGTTCACAGATAAGGTCGTCATCATTACTTTTTTTCACTGGGTCATCATTGAAATAATACTGACAGATACATTCTATTTTATCCCGTAAATCAAGTAAGTCGATTGATTTTGCGGTTTCAACGAAATAAATGATGTAAGTTTCGCATATATTGAAATCGCTATCTTCAGCTAATTTTGCATACTCACCGTTAGTTGCAATCTTATATTCCGTGCTCATAAGTTTTTTAGGTGCTCCAGGTCTTGGGCTTTTTGCGGAGATTATGCTGCACTTATCTTTTTTCAAGATGAGCTCCCATTCCAGGAAATCGTCTATTCCATTGCCGCATTCCTTAAAATCTATATGTATATGCTTGTTTTTCATATCTTGGATTTATCTCCTTTCCTTTAATAATAACTTATTAAAGTATTATATCAGATTATTGACATAAAAGCAAGAAAAAGTGCCGTTTTATGGGGGCTATAAAAGGAAAATCGGCAAAGAAAAAACAGCATTTCCTTGCCGACATTAGATTTTTTACCATTTTTTACAGTAAAGGCTGTATCGCTGGCATCAAAGTTTCCTTGAAATCCTTGATTAGTAAAGTGTTGAACTTGAATTTTGGCAGAGGGTTCTCAGTAGCTTCCTTGTAAGCTGTGTAATCAGCATTGTCCTTAAGCTTGGTCTCATTGGAGATGATTCCATCCTTGAAATGAGTCGCCTCGTAATCGACCAAATCGAAGTCCAGGAACCATTTGGATGCGAATTTTTCGATTTCCGTATCAATGGCTGCCCTGCGCATGCGCGATATTATCAAAGATACATCCTGTCCTATGAATTTAGCTTTGTCCTTCTTCATT
>JAILEJ010000400.1 GCA_024688095.1 Butyrivibrio sp. | reverse complement strand
GAAATTATATAAATAATAAGCCCAAGGAAAGTGAAAAACATTCCTAATGCTGTATAAAGAAAAAACAGTGGCAATCTCTGATATTTATTAGATTCATCCACATAAAAGATAATAGGTTTAAAAAAGTTAACAAAAAGTACTGACAGAAAAATAGTGTCAACAACAGTTATTGTATGAATCAGTAATTTGGAATTTTTGCCAAGAGTATTTTTCTCAATGAGTACCAAAAAAGCAGGGCTGAATACCAGATTTGCAATGTACAATAAAAAATTACCAAAATATAATATGAACGCAATAATAGCACCCGGTCTACCGTCCAGCGTAAATACAACCGGATCAATAATGCAACAAATAACCAGCGTAATAGCCATAAAATAAAGCATTCTTGCCTCTGTCTTTTTTTGCATTGAAAACGCATTTCCTGCAAGAATACCATACATGAGCATGAGTCCCATACCATTTGCTATATATATTTCAGGCAAATTCAATCCTGTCATTTTTATCCCCTCAATCCCTACATTTATTTAATAATATATATTTTAATTATACAATATATCGTTAATTTAAAATAGAAAATTATTATAAACAAAAAAGGCTGGAAATTGTATTGTTAACAATTTCCAGCCTCATTTAATCTAAGAATTTCATTGCTGCAAAAATGCATATTGGCTCTGATATAAATTATTATAGTAACCATTTGAAAGCTTTATAAGTTCATCATGAGAACCCTTTTCCAATATCTGTCCATTATCGACATACATGATACAGGACGAATTCTTTATTGTACTGAGTCTGTGAGCGATAATAAATGATGTTCTTCCCTTGAGCATCTCCTGAAGACCTTTTTGTAAAAGTATCTCAGTTTCAGTATCAATACTTGAAGTAGCCTCATCGAGAATCAGTATCTTAGGATCTGCAAGTACAGCTCTTGCAAAGGATATAAGCTGCCTTTGTCCGGCAGAAAGACGGCTTCCTCTTTCATTTACTTCTGTATAATATCCATTTTCAAGAGACATTATAAAGTCATGTGCGCAAACAGTCTTTGCTGCCTCTATAACCTGCTCATCGGTTGCTTCTTTGTTACCGTAGCGAATGTTATCCATTATTGTACCAGAAAAGATGAAACTGTCCTGCATCATAACACCCATCTGTGTTCTGAGTGACTTGATGGTAACATCATTTATATCTATGCCATCAACGTAAATGGTTCCTTTATCAACATTATAGAATCTGCTGATAAGGTTTACTATAGTAGACTTACCTGCACCTGTTGGTCCAACGATTGCATAGGACTCACCAGCCTTAACTTTAAAGTTAATATCATGCAGAATCTCTACTCCATCATCATAGCTGAAATAAACATTTTTAAATTCAACGTCGCCCTTTATTTCAGGCATTACCCCCGCTCCCTCTTTATCCTTTACATTTACAGGAGCATCAATACTTTCAAATATTCTTTCAAGATAAGAAATTGCTGTCAAAAGCGAATTATAAAAATTTGCAAGTGTTGTTATAGGTTGCCAAAATCTGGACACATATCCAACAAACGCTGTCAGAAGGCCAACAGTAATCTGAACTTCTCCACCCATTAGCCATCCAATTCCAAGAACATATATGATTGATGTTGTAATTACAGTTATATTCTCAATTACAGGACTGAGTATAAAGTTATATTTAACCGCTCCCATCCAAGCTGTTCTTGCATCGCCATTAAGTTTATTGAAAAGCTGCGTATTTTTATTTTCACGTACAAATGACTGTGTAACACGTATTCCATTTATACTTTCAGCAATGTAAGCATTAAGATTTGACTGTTTATTACTCTGAATCTGCCAGGCTCTTCTCTGTCTGTTTTTTACAAAAAGGACTATTGCTGTAAGAATAGGAAGTCCGCACAGACAAACCAGAGTAAATCTGACATTCAGATATAGCATAAAAATCAAAATAAAAACAAGCGAAAACATATCTGTTATGGTATTTACAATACCATTTGATAAAAGGTCACTTAAATTATTTACATAGTTTACAACTCTGACCTGAATCTTTCCATGTGGTTTATCATCATAATACGCAAACGGGAGCTCCTGAAGATGTACAAAAAGTTCTCTTCGAAGATTATAAATAACTCCTTGTCCTACTCTGGAAGTCAGAATAATTTTATATCTCATAATTATCGCACATGAAAGGCCTACAATCAGGGCACTGCATGCATTGATTATAATAAGTCTTACTGCTTCGTCAGGCGTATACAGTTTCTGATATACTGTCGCAGAAACCACATCCATAACATTTTTCATAAAAAGAGGTATAAGCATTGAAATTGCACTTGAAAAAATCATTATGAAAATAGCAATTCCAAGATCCTTTTTATAAGGTCCAACATAATGTGCAAGCCTTTTTAACTGTTGGACATCAAAACCGGAATCTAATTCTTCATCCTGTTCTATTCTGTTTCTTGCCATTATGCTCCCTCCTTTCTACGTCTTATTGTATCGAATTCACCATACTGATGTTCAAACACTTTTCTATAATAACCGCCCTTTTTAAGAAGCTCATCATGTGTTCCGCTTTCAGTAATTCTTCCGTTTTCAAGAACAAGAATAACATCTGCATCCTTTATGGAAGATATTCTGTGAGCAATAATAAATACTGTATGACCTTTAAGTTTCTTAAGATCCCTTTGAATTTCTGCCTCAGTTTCCATATCTACTGCCGAAGTAGTATCATC
>JAILEJ010000385.1 GCA_024688095.1 Butyrivibrio sp. | reverse complement strand
TCTTCTTTTAACTTTAAAATAATGTCCATTTACATGACCCCTTAAAAATAAATAATAAAATATCGTTCAAAATAATTCCAAACAGCAATATTGTACCATTATCTAAATTTTTTGTAAAAAGATTTCATAAAGGCTTATATTCATTGAATGCAATTCTTTTTTGTAGTAAAATTAATTTGAATTATTGGGATTATTAATAGGATTTTTTACCACTTTTACAGGCCTAAGATTAGGAGCAAAAATAATGGACAATTCAGACAACAGAGATGATTACTACTATAACAATTACAACTACAATCGTACTCATAATCCTTACAATCCAAGGGTTTCACTTGCCAATAGTGCATTGATCCTCGGTCTTTTGTCCATCGCATTTTGTATGACCGGTTATATTTCACTTATTATGGCCGGTGTTGGAATAACAATTGCTCTTCTTACAAGAGAAAAAGATGGAAAGCTTTTTCCACAGGCAAAAAGAGGTATCAGATTTTCTATCGTAGGTATTGTTTTCAGTTTAGCCATGATCATTAGCGCAATTATGTCACTCATGGATGAGGATTCCCCAACAAGAGCTGCTGCAAACGAATACTCTCAAAGCATTTATGGTATTACTTTTGACGAAATGTTAGAAAGTATTGGTGATCCTGCCAAATAAGTAATGTTCTTGTTTCTTGTTTTCTGAAGGGAGTGTGGTGTTATGAGTACACTTTCAGGTATTTCAGGTGCATACGGTGGTTATTCTTCATATTATCCAGGCATGTCAAGGCCAGGTACTACTGGTTCAGAACAGATTGGTAATACATCTGCTTCTGAAACCGATAAAGCAAATGCTACTGACGATGATGTCAAAAAAGCCGGACACAGATCTTCGCCTGCTGAATGTGAGACCTGTAAAAATCGCAAATATCAGGATGGCTCTGACGAGATGGTATCCTTCAAATCAGCTGCCCATATTTCACCCGAGGCCGCTCCTGCAAGAGTTCGTGGTCATGAACAGGAGCATGTAAGTAATGCTTATACCAAAGCAGAAAAGGCTGACGGCAAGGTTATTTCAGCTAATGTTCAGATTCACACTGCTATCTGTCCGGAGTGCGGACGTACCTATGTTTCAGGTGGTCTTACAACAACAAAGATTATGTATCCCAATGAAGATAATCCTTATCAAAAAAATAAAAAATCTGCTGAAGCCGCAAATATTTTTCTGGGAGCAAATCTGAATTATACTGTTTAAAATGTTATCATTTGAATTTATTTCTCTATCGTTATAACTGTTTCCATATAAATTCATTTCAGTATAGTTATGACTGTTATCTTATGAATTCATTTCAGTATAGTTAATTTTTTCAGATTACACGTGTTATTTCGCCCCAGGCATTTTTGGCTTGAAGCTACAGAGGGTCTATGAATTACGCAAAAAAAACTTCAGAACTTAAATCAATTGCAAGAGAAAGACTTCTTGGAAAATACAGTACTGTTATAGGCGCAACTGTAAGCATTATGCTCATTCAGATGTCAATTACTGAAATTGTTTCCCAGGTTATCGGATATACTGATATTACTTTTTTCATAATAAATGAAATTACAACTGTAATCTTAAACATTCTATATGGTGTATTTGTTTCCGGTCTGGTTTATATGAACATGAACATCGTATACGACCAGCCGGTTTCTTATAGTGATATTTTCTTTGGAATAAAGCAGAATCCTCAAAAAGCTGTAAGCATCCAATCTCTTCTAATTATCGGAGACATACTTGTGCTTCTTGGCGCAGCTATCGTAACCGCTGCCTATAGTTTCTATACAATAACTCCAGCTATTATACTTACAGGTTTTGTTTTTATTATTGCCGGACTGATTATTGGAATTTTAATAAGTCTCAATTTCGGTCTTTCTTTTTATATACTTCATGACTTTCCAGATAAAAAACCTGCTGATATCTTAAAGCTCAGTAAAAAGCTTATGAAGGGTAACAGAAGGAATCTTTTTGTTTTATATTTCTCATTTATTCCGTTTTATCTTTTCGGAATAATTACTTTATTTGTTCCACTACTTTGGATTGTTCCATACAAAAATGCTTCAGTTGCAGCTTTTTATCAAAATATTATTTCTGCAAAAAGAAGGTGATAAGAAATGGATTTAATTGATGCAATAAAAAGTATAGACAAATCTCATGAAGACGATATTTTACATCGTCTCTACACACCATGGGGAGAAAATCTTGATAAAGAGAACGTCCTCCCTGAGTACCCACGCCCTCAGCTGCAAAGAAGCAGCTTTTTTAATTTGAACGGAATGTGGTCTTATGCTTTTACTCAGAGCAGCTCTTTTCCCACTCATAATCAAGGTCAGATTCTGGTTCCTTTTTCTCCTGAAAGTATATTATCAGGAGTCGAAAGAAGACTTGAGCCATCCGATTTTCTATGGTACAAAAGAAGCCTTCCTGAAATAAAAATACCGGCTAAAAAAAGCCGCCTGATACTTCATTTTGGTGCTGTTGATCAAAGCTGCAAAATCTATGTAAACGGAGAATTTGTAAAAAAACATGTCGGAGGTTTTCTTCCAATATCAGTTGATATTACAAATAAGATAAAAACAGATGGAGAGAAGCTACTTCCAGACAATGAGATAATGGTCTGCGTTCAGGACAGTACAGATACTTCCTGGCATAGCCGTGGAAAGCAAAAGCTCAAGAGAGGCGGTATGTACTATACTGCTCAAAGCGGAATCTGGCAGAC
>JAILEJ010000377.1 GCA_024688095.1 Butyrivibrio sp. | reverse complement strand
AAATTTAAAGAGAATATAGGTCTCATAGAAGAAAGAGATGATTTATATACAGAATATGTAACTCTATTAAATACTTCCGGAAAGTATTATGAAGCTTATAAAATGATCAAATCTCATAACTTTAGGACCTGGGAAGGGGCTGAAGGTAAGATTACTGCTCAATTTAAGCTGGCTCTTTATGCACTTGCAATGAAAGCTTTTGTAAATGGAGAAGTAAAAAATGCAAAGGATATGGTACTTGAAGCTCTTTCCTATCCGGAAAATCTTGGAGAAGGAAGACTTGAGGGGACCAAGGATAACAACCTGTATTATCTTCTTGCGCAAATTGCAGAAAAATTATCAGATAAAAAGTTAATGGAGGAGAGCCTTTATAAAGCTGTGTCAGGAGTATCTGAACCTGCAGGTATGATGTATTACTATGATCAACCGGCAGATATGATTCTTTTCCAGGGACTTGCATTTGAAAAGCTTGGAAATAAAACAGAAGCAAATAAGAGATTTTATAAATTACTTGATTATGGAGAAAGACATATTAAAGATAAGTTTGTGATGGACTACTTTGCTGTTTCAATGCCGGATATGTCAGTTTTTGAAACGGACATGAATAAGAAAAACGTAGCTCATTGCTATTACCTTATGGGGCTTGGAAATTTCGGGCTTGGCAAAAAGGCTGAAGCTGAAAAGTGGTTTGAGAAAGCTCTTGAAACAGAGCCTTTGCATCAGCCTGGTAAGTTTTATATGTCAATGATTTGGGGATAAACTATGGATTATATTGATCTTAATGGGAAGTGGGATGTTGAACTGTCTGATGGTAGTAAATGGACTGCCCTTCTTCCCGGAACTCTTGATGAAAATTGTATCGGATATAAAGACAAATGCCATACAAAGCTTCATCAGGATGAAAATTATATAGAGAATGTGTCTCTTTCTAATGAGTCTTTGATAGCAACGAGATTTACGAGAAAATATACATATGAGGGAGAAGCATCTTTTTCCAAAATGTTTAATGAAAGCATACCTGGAGGAAAAAGACTGTTTATAGAAGCGGAAAGAGCAAGGAGTCTTAGACTGTTTATTGATGGATGTGAAATAGAAAAAATAAGAGGAACTCTTAGTACGCCTTATTGCTTTGAGGTTACAGATTTTCTGCATAAAGGATCAGAGATAAAATTCATATCTGATAATAGTTATAAAGGAATGCCTCATGATGACATTCTCTATTCATCAGCTGCAACAGATGAAACTCAGACAAACTGGAATGGTATAACCGGGTATTTGAGAATTCGCACAGAGGAAAAGGATTTTGTTGAAGAGATAAAGGTTTTTACAGATAAAGACTACAAAGCCAGAGTAAAGGTATATGTAAATTCTCAAAACGGATATGACGGAAGTATATACATTAAAAGCGATGCCTTTAGAAATGATATCAATATTAATGTTAAAACGCTTAGAGGCCGGACAGAGATTGAAATCAGAGATATTGAGCTTATAGAAGGCATAAAGTTTTGGGATGAATATAAAGGAAATTTATATAATGTAGAGGTTAGATTAAAATCTTATGAAGATACGCCGGCAGTATCAGGGTTCTTTGGTGTCAGATATTTTGGAGATGATGGACATGGGCATTTTCAGTTAAACGGAAGAAGAATCTTTTTAAGATCTGAAGCAAATTGTGCTGTATATCCTGAAAAGGGGCATCCTGATACAGAGGTAGAAGAATGGGAGCAGATTATAAAAACCTATAAAGCTTATGGAGTAAATCTATTAAGGTTTCATTCTCATTGTCCTCCGGATGCAGCCTTTACAGCCGCAGATAAGCTTGGAATGCTTATGCAGCCTGAGCTATCAAACTGGAATCCTAAAAATGCATTTGGAAGTGATGAGTCCAGAAATTATTATGAAAAAGAGCTTTTTGAGATAATTAATGTATACGGAAATCATCCTTCTTTTGTAATGCTTACCTTTGGAAATGAACTTCAGGCAGATGAGTCTGGAATGTCTTATATGCATGAACTGTTGGAGCAGTGTCATGAACTTGATGATACAAGACTGTATGCTATTGGCTCGAATGCTTTTTATGGAGATGAGGGATGCGATAGTGATAGTGATTTCTATACGGCAATGAGATATAGAGGACTTGATTTAAGAGCAACCTTTGATGGAATGAAAGGGTATCTTAACAATGACTATCCAGGAGCTGTAAGAAATTATGATAAGACTATGAGTGAGCTTCGAAAAGAGTATTCAAAGCCTGTATTTAGCTTTGAAGTCGGACAGTATGAGGTACTTCCTGATTTTGATGAGATTAAGGATTTTAAGGGAGTTACTGTTCCTGATAATTATAAGCTCATACAGGATAAGGTAATTAATAAAGGAATGTCAGATTCCTGGAAAAGAAGAGTTGAGGCAACTGGAGAACTTTCGCTTCTGTGTTACAGGGAAGAGGTTGAAGCTGCTCTTAGGACCGTAGATTTTTCCGGGATATCTCTTCTGGGGTTACAGGACTTTCCCGGACAAGGGACAGCGCTTGTTGGAATGCTTAATTCACATTTAAAGAGTAAACCTTATTCATTCGCTTCTCCGGAGCGGTTTAGCAGCTTTTTTACGCAGGTATTACCACTCA
>JAILEJ010000364.1 GCA_024688095.1 Butyrivibrio sp. | reverse complement strand
AGCTCATGGCTATTCTAAACAGAAAAATTGAATACTTCATTTGTGTTGTAGAAAAAGGCTCCTTTTCTGCTGCTGCCAAGGAGTTATATCTATCGCAAGCCAATCTTTCTAAACAGATATCCTCCCTGGAGGCAGAGCTTGGCATCAAATTATTCGACAGATCTGGATACAAGCCTCTTCTTACCGATGCAGGAAAACTACTCTATGATAAAGTTTCTCCTCTTACCCAGATTGAAAACGAAATTCTTACCGGGTTAAAAGACTATAGGCAAAGTGTTGTATATGTTGGCTTCACAGGCGTTTCTGAAAACAGGGAACTAATAGAGGCAATAAAGCTTTTTCAGGACAAATTCCCTGATATCTCTATAAACCTTACAAGATATGATTTTTCAGGTTCCGTTGATGCATTAATACATGACAAAATTGATATAAGCTTTGGCCTTGAATCTATTTTTAGAAAAAGCAATGATCTCGAATATGATATTCTTCACGGTTACAACATCTGCTTTTTATGTAATATAAATCACCCATATTCTAATCGTTGCAAGCTAAACATAGATGATATAAAAAAGGAGCCACTCGTTATTCTTTCTAGAAAATATAATGAAGCTTATTACAATGACTTTATGGAATCCTGCAAAAGAGATGGTTATAAACCAAACATTGCCAAAAGAGTGGATTCACTTGACGAACTTATTATGTCTGTTGTTCTGGGCGATGGCTCAGCTCTTTATGGAGAAGATATTCAGGAAAAAAATATAAAAGCCATTCCTATTACAGATACTGCTCATTCACCTAATTATGTTGTAGCTTATAAGAAAGAACAGCTAAAAGACATTTCATACATCTTCATAGAATTCATCAAGAATTACTTCAGAACTCTATAACTTAAAGTTATAGAGCTCTTTTTCTTTTTGGTCAGTATTTTCATAGAACATTACTTATTATAATTTATTCAGGCAGACTAAAAATAGTTCAATTTAATCAAACGTATTTACAACTAATTTTGTGTCAATTAATCATTTTTGATAATTATTCTTTTATTATCAATGTTTTAAGCTTTTATGGAGGTTTCTATGAACAATTCAGTAATTTTTTCACCTTTTAAGATTGGCAAAATGACCGTCAAAAACCGTATTGAATGTGCGCCATATGGCAATGCGCTCTTCAGAATGGACGGTGCGGCAGACAATAAACAGATGATGCATTTCAGAAATCTTGTTGCAGGCGGCGTTGGAATGGTAACAATAGGATCTGCAAACTGCAATCTTGACTATGGTCCAGCTCCTGTTCCATATATGCACAATCCGTTTCTTCTTAGCTCATACAAAAACATGGTAGAGCTTGCTCATCAGTATGATGTAAAGATTGGCTGGGAGCTTATTGGTGCAAAAGAAATGTTTATTCCAGCTGATGTACTTGTAAACACATATACAGTTGAGGATATTCACAATTATCAGAAAGGAATTATTGAGGGCGCAGTAAATGCACTCAGCATTGGTTCTGATTATATAATGATTCACGGCGGACATGGCGTTGTCGCTGCTGCTTTTTACAGAGAATCAACTAATAAGAGAACTGATGAATATGGCGGAAGTTTTGAAAACCGAACAAGAATTATAAGAGAAATTCTTGAAGGAATCAGAGAAAAAGTTGGTGATAAACTTGCCATCGAATACAGAATATCCGGCGAAGAGATGCAGGAAGGCGGACTTACTGTTGATGACCAGATAAAATTTGCAAAAGAAATAGAGAAATATGTTGATATCTTCAATATTTCCAGAGGTGTTCTTGAAAACACAGAAGATCTTCCATATGTATTTCCAACTGTTTACGATAAGAGAAAAATAAATGTTGATAATGCAGCAAAGTTTAAAGCAGCTCTTTCAACTCCTATAAGCGTAGTTGGTGGTAACAACATGTATGTTGCAGAAGAAATAATCGAATCAGGCTCTGCAGATATGGTTGCACTTGTAAGACCTCTTATTGCTGACCCTGCATGTGTCAACAAATTCAGATGTGATAAGGCAGACGACATAAGACCATGTATCAGATGTAACAACTGCATCAACCAGACACATGGAAAACTCCATGACCTTAGATGCACTGTTAATCCTCTTATAGGAAGAGAAGAATATTTTGGAAGAATAGATAAGAAAGTTGATACCAAAAAAGTTCTTATAGTTGGTGGAGGTCCTGCAGGAATGGAAGCTGCAAGAACTGCTTCAATGCGAGGCCACTCAGTTATTCTCTGTGAAAAAAGTGATGTACTTGGCGGAAACTTTATAAGAGCTGCCAAAGCAGATTTTAAAGAAGATTTGAAAAAATACCTTGCATGGTCAATCAGAACTATTTCTGAAGATAAAAACATTGATATTCGTATGAACACAGAAGTTACTGAAAGTCTCATTAAGAGTGAAAATCCTGATGTTCTTATAATAGCTGTTGGAAGTAATCCAATCATTCCTGATTTTACTGCTACAGGAACAGACAAAGTTCAGTGGGTAGGCGATGCTACTGTTGATTCGCTTGGAGAAACAGTTGTAATTGCTGGCGGTGGATTTACCGGACTCGAAGCAGCACTTGAATATTCTATGCACGGAAAGAAAGTTACAATTGTTGATATGATTCCTGAATCAATGCTTGGAAATGGCGCATCTCTCATGAACAGCACATCTCTTATGCAAAAGCTTGATTCTTATGGTGTTACCTTTAAATGTGAAAGCAAAGTGGAGGATGTAACTTCAGACGGTATTATTATTTCAAATGCATCAGGTAATGAAACAATTCCATGTGACAATGTTGTTCTATCTTTTGGACAGCGCAAAGATACTGCTACAGTTGATGCTCTTAAAGACATTATTTCAGATACCCGTATCATAGGTGACTGTTCTAACGTTGGAGGTACATTATGGCA
>JAILEJ010000332.1 GCA_024688095.1 Butyrivibrio sp. | reverse complement strand
GTAAGGAAGATACTGGTTCAGAATCAGATGAAAAAGATGCAGAAGAAGAACAGGATTCAGAATCAGTAGAAGATACAAATTCTGATGAAGAAGAAGCAGATGATGAATCAGTAGAAGCTGGTTCTGTTGAAGAATATGCCGAAAGTGATGATGTTCTCGATTCAGAAGAAAACTCTGATTCTGAAGATGAAATTGATTCTGATATTGAAGTTGAACTTGATGCAGATGATGAAATGATGGTTACAGGTGATGGCCTTGACCTTTCAGAAATTATGGGTGATGGATATTCATTAGGTGCAGAATCAGAAAATTATGTTCTTGCAAAATTTGATAATACTGGTAAGAATGTTTGGAGAGCTGATTTAAAGAATACTGCTGCTGATTCCGAAGAAGATTCTGAAGAGGATTCATATTTTTATATTTATTCAATTGTTAATTCTTCAGAAGGACCAATTATATCAGATACAAATGGTCTTCATGTATATAGCCCTGAAGATGGTAGTCTTGTAAAAGATATTTCAGCTGATATAGATCTTAGTTCAAGCTCATTATATCCACTTTCTTCTGGAAAAATAGTATGTTCTTCATATGATGAAGAAGGAAATACAGTATATTATGAAATAGATGTAGCAGCTGGCAAAGCTACATCAATTGATTTTGCTTTTGATAATTTTGAATATACTTTGATGCCAGGCTATGGATATGATTTCTTTGCTTGCAGCTCTGAAGCTATTTGTGGAATAAACATTGGAGATACTGATGTTACAGAACTTTGTAACTATGTTGATTCAGATATCGATACATACGGTGCGTACTTTGTATGTGGATTATCTGACACACAGATACTTGCTGTCATTCCTGATGCAGATGGAAATATTTCATTGCAGATGCTTACAAAAGTTAATCCTTCAGACGTAGTAGACAAAGAAGTTATAACACTTGGATGTAACTATATTGACTATGATGTAAGAGCGCAGGTTATTGCATTTAATAAAGAAAGTGATAAATATAAAGTAAAGATTGTTGACTATTCGGATTATGATACAGAGGATAATGATTATACAGGTGGTTCAACAAAGCTTAATACTGATATAGTTTCTGGTAATACACCTGACATTCTAGTTTTGGATTCTACAATGCCTGTTGACAGTTACAATGCTAAAGGTTTATTTGAGGATCTTACTGAGTACTTTAATTCAGACGAAGAACTGAGTAAAATGGATTTCCTTGATGGTATTACTGATATTTGTACAAGTGATGAAGGTAAGCTTTATCAGATAATTCCTTCTTTTACTGTTGAAACAATTGTAGGAAAAACAGCTGATGTTGGAGATGATACAAGCTGGACTTTAGATGAACTCGAATCACTTGTAGAAAAAACCGGTGTTCAATATAAGAATATTTTTGGACCTTATTCTAGAGATGAAATTTTCGCAACAGCCCTTGAATTATCAGGTACTTCATTTATAGATTGGGGTACACAGGAATGTAAATATAATTCAGAAGATTTTATAAAGCTACTTGAGTTTACAAATAAATTCCCTGAAGAGCTTACAGAAGAGGATTACATTAACGATACTTCTTCATATTGGAGAGATGGCACTTCACTTTTACAGGTATTATATTTCAGTGCTTTTGATGATTATAATACATTAAAGAAGGGTGCTTATGGTGAAGATATTACGCTTGTTGGATTCCCTATTAGTGAAGGTACAGGTTCAATAGTTACACCTAGTATGCAGATAGCTATGAGCTCATCTTCAAAATGTAAAGATGGTGCATGGGAATTCATGAGAATTTTCCTAACATCAAAATTCCAAAATGCTGTTGAAGGCTACTTCCCAGTAAGTGTAGATAGTCTTAATACTCTTGGTGAAGCTGCTAAAAAGAAACCAACATATACTGATGAAAATGGTAAAGAAGTTGAGTATGATGAGACTTATACTATAGGTGATACAGATATAGTTGTTGACCCTATGACTGATGAAGAGGTTACAGCAGTAATCGATTATCTTAATACAATCAACAGTATTGGAACTTATAGTGATGATGTAAATAATATTGTATATGAAGAAGCTGCTGCATATTTTGAAGGCCAAAAGAGTGCAGAAGAAGTAGCTGATATCATTCAGAGCAGAGTTCAGATTTATGTAAATGAAAATAGCTGATAAACTGATTCTTTAAATAAAAAAATCGTATTCATGTAAATAGATATCATGAATACGATTTTTTTATTATTTGTAATATGATTAAAAAAAAGTGACTGGATGATATTTGGGGGATATCAACCAAGCCACGATGTGGAGGTTCGAATTTGAATATGAACTCTTCAAATTCTTCACGCAAAAACACTCACATTGCTGTGAGTGTCCTGCGATTTTCTTATGAGGGGGAGATAGTTTATTAACTATCTATGGTTAATAATATATAGTAAAAATATGAACAAAATATGTCTAAATCCTTATGAAAAATTTTATTTTTTTTTAAACTATTTTGTACCATTTATTGTGAATTTTATATATAATTATATTAGTTGTTTATACAATGTCTATTAACAGGGAGCGACTTTCTATGATAGCTGAGATAAATCAAAAAACATGTAATGCCATGCTTAGCCATACTGAATCTCTAGAGGATGAGCTGACTGGTGATTTTTTTGGTACATTAAGATACTTTCCGTATATGCGAGGACTTCATAAAATTCTGTTAAAGTATGCTGTAAGTTATGATAAGGCTTTTCGAAGCGCTATTGAAGGTATTTCAACAGATGAATACTTCGATATGGAATTCTGGAAAAAATCCAAGAATAATTATGGTGAAATGGATGCATTTCTTTCTGTGGAAAATGTAAGAATTGGTATAGATAATGTTTATAGATGTCCACCATTTGATGATAATGCACAGCTTATTCGTGATGCAAAGATGATGAATGAGTGGTGTGAAACAGAAGAGATGCTTCTTTTACTTGTTGCAAGAGAAGAAGATACAAGAAAAATTTATATTGCTAATTGCAGGAAACCTCATTTCCAAAAAGTTCATTTTGGTTATATTACCTGGGAAAATATTTTTCTTGGTCTTGATTTAATAGAAACTCAAACAAGGTATGAGGAGATAATTGTCAAAGATTTACGAGAACTTTTAAAAGCTAAAGGATTTATGTCTTTTGATGGCTTCGATGATAAAACTAATATTGACGGAGGACTATACTATGACTTTGGGTGAAAATCTTCATAATGCTTTTGATGTTGTATTTAAAACAATGCAGAGTATCGAAAAATTAATATTAAAATTACAAAATGAAATAGATGATGAGTGTTACTATAAACCAACAGAAAGATTTTTGAGATACGGGTCTGAAAAAGATTATAGAGGATGGGTAAACTGGAGTTTTATTTTGCTGTATCAAAGAAAAGCAGATGGCGATATTATGGGAAATGGATGGATTAATGCTCCTGTTTATGCAGTAGAGATAAATGTTGATCCTGAAAATACAACAGAGCCTATAATTTATATTGCAAGATATAATTTCGGAGATACTTCCACATGGGCTTCTGGTGTTTCACCTGCAAGTCATAATATTTTTTATAATCCTCTTCATGCACAGTATTATTTTGTTGAAAAGAAATTAGATGATTCTACAACAATTATTATGTATAAAGATGGACTTCCAGATAAGGTAAAATCAGCTTTCTGGAACCTTAAATATGTTTATAGAAAAGAACTAAAGCTTGCAAATATAAATGCTGGAAATTATAAAGCACAAATTTTTAGTGCTATAGAAGATTTAAGTAAGCTTAAATAAAAAAATGGTAAATATTTAAAAACTGTTCACAATTTATTCTGAAAAAGTTGTACAATAGATATATAAATATAAGCTTTTTAGGGGGCTAAATTATATGGATTATAAAGAAGTTTTTACAGATACTGTTTCTACAGCAAAAGACAAAGTTTCAGAACTTTATGAATATTATAATTCACTTGAAGAGCAAAAAAAGAAACGTTTATGGATAATTGCTTTAATAACTGTGGGAGTAATTGCTGTAGCTTGTATTTTTTATAATATGGGCAAAAAAGCAGGTGTAAATTCTATACTTGATGATGATTGGGATGATTAAGTTTTGGGGAATAATTAACTGTCTAATGTTTATTAAGACCGACTTATAATGTCGGTCTATTTTTTTGTAACTGTTTGGTATTATTAAATGGGAGAAAAGGGTATAGAACAAGTTTTGTTGTTCTTTGATCTAAGATTTATATATGACAAATTATAGAAAATTCAGTGATGATTCACATAATAATTACAATTCAGAAAATAAAACATATAATCAAAATGAATTATATGATCAAATAAAAGCTAATCCAATTAAGCTAAATGAAACAAAAGTAAGTCAGACAAAAAGAAAAAATAATAATCAGCAATCATCTTTATTTTGGAAATATCTATTACGATATGTACGTAAAAATTTACTTATGGTAGTTTGCAGTATTGCTTTGATTTTAGTTATTGCTGTTTCAGCTATCGTAGTTAGTGGTAGAAAATCCAATATCGCAAAGGCTGATGAAACAATTGTTACTGTCATTGAAGATGAAGCAGAAACAAATGAAAATGTTTCTGTTAATGATGTAGATAATGTTGCTGAAGATTCAGCCAATAATGCTGTATCAGAAATAACACAGGAAACAGATCAGACATCAGATACAGTTGATTCTCCTGAAAACGCTGATTCAGTTGACGAAAATGAAACATCTGCAGTTAATACCAGTTTTGATGCTGTTGCAACAGATAATACTTCATATATAGCTTCTGAAGAAATTATCAGTTCTAATGCAGTCCTTATAGATGTTGATGCAAATGAGATTGTTGCACAAAGAAATCCAGATGAAATAATTAATCCGGCTTCAATGACTAAAATTCTTACACTGCTTGTAGCATCTGATTTCGTATCAAATCTTGATGATACTTTTACAATCACAATTGAAATTACAGATTTTGCCTATGTAAATGATTGCAGTTCAGTCGGATTTCTTGATGGAGAAACTGTAACAGTAAGAGATTTGCTCTATGGTACAATACTACCTTCCGGTGCCGATGCCGCTGTTGGACTTGCAGAATATTGTGCAGGATCTCAGGAAGCATTTGTTGAGCTTATGAATGCTAAGCTTTCAGAACTTGGTATATCTGATACTGCACATTTTACCAATTGTGTTGGTATATATAATGAAGATCATTATTGTAGCGTTATGGATATGGCAACAATAATAGAAGCAGCAATGAATAATGATTTATGCAGAGAAGTTATGTCTACACATTCATATACTACAAGCTGTACAGAGCAGCATCCAGAAGGAATTACTGTGTCAAACTGGTTTCTTAGAAGAATAGAAGATAAAGATACACATGGTGTTGTAGTAGGTGCAAAGACAGGTTTTGTAAATCAATCTGGTAACTGTGCTGCTAGTTATCAGGAATCAAATGATGGTCATAGATACGTTTGTGTTACGGCTGGATCTTCAAGTTCATGGAGATGTATTTATGATCATGTAGATATTTACAGTACATATACAAATTAAATATGTTGGAACGATTGTTTTTATTGCATTTCTAGAGTATATTAAATATATGATGATTTATTCAGGTTAAAGAACATAAATATTTATAGATTTTCATTATAAATATTTATATTTTTTAAAAATGAATATTCATTAAAAATATTATTATGTGGGGTTATTCTATGATATCTGATCATGATTTGCTCAGAGCTTTGCTTTCAACTAAAAGTATAAAGTATTTCTGGAAAGATACTTCGAGAAGATTTGTTGGAGCAAGTCAAAGTTTTCTTGATTATTATGGTTTTGAATCATTAGATTATATTATCGGCAGAACAGATGAGGATATGGGATGGCATGTTGATCCTGCTCCTTTTCAAAATGATGAGCTGATAGTTATAAATGAAGGAAAATCAATATACAAAAAACCTGGTCTGTGTATTATTAAAGGTCAGATGAGACATATTGAAGCTACTAAACTTCCAGTCTTTGATGATTATGGTACGGTTATTGGTCTTGTAGGATTTTTTGAAGATGTTACAAGTAAATATGAAGAGCATAAGAGAAATCAAAATGTTTCTGAAACTGATGAACTTACCGGTCTTCCAAACAGAGTCGCTTTTTATACAACAATTAATGAATATGTAAAATCTTATGAAGAAAGCGGAACTGATTTTGCTGTTTTTTACATCGATATTGATGATCTCAAAATTACAAATGAAAAGTACGGCCATGAATTTGGTGATCAGGTTTTAAAGAATTTTGCTGATAAGATTGTATCCATAGCTAAGCAAAACAGTGTTGCGTTTAGTTTTGGTGGAGATGAATTTGTTATCGTTCATCAGTTACCGGATACTGGCAAGGGACCTGCTTCAGTTAGCAGATCCGTACTGAATATGGAAGAGAGAATCAGAATGCTTCTGTGTGATATTCAGTATATAGATGGTAAATCATACAGAGCAGGTGTTTCCGTTGGGTTTTCGGTTTTTTCTGAATCTCACACTGTTGAAAAACTTTTATATAATGCTACAAGAAGTATGCGTGAAGATAAGCATGAACGTTTGAGCTAAACAGGTTTTTGTTTTTCCTGTTTACATATAAAAATGAGAAGAGGAGAAGAAGTCAATGGCTGACAAAAAGAAAGGTTTAGTTGCTGAGTTCAAAGAGTTTATCATGCGTGGTAATGTAATGGATCTTGCTGTCGGTGTTATTATCGGTGGTGCATTTCAAAGCATTATCAATTCACTTGTAAATGACATTATTATGCCAATTATAAGTGCTGTTACTGGAGGAATTGATTTTACAAACTGGTTCATAGCTCTTGATGGTGGAGAATATGCTACACTTGCCGCTGCACAGGAAGCAGGTGCTGCAACACTTAATTATGGAACTTTTATTACTGTTGTAATTAATTTCCTTTTAATGGCTATTGTAATATTTGTGCTAATTAAGGCTTTGAATAAACTCAATGATAAGGTTAAAAAGGATACTAAGGAGGCTGAAGAAGCTGAAGCTGCTCCAGTTAAGATTTGTCCTTATTGTAAATCTGAAATACATAAAGATGCTACTAAGTGTCCATATTGTGCATCTCAGGTATAAAAAGAGCCTTTTGGCTCTTTTTTTATAAATATATATAATACTTAGATTTAAAAGTCTGAAAAGATACATTTTTAGGAGGTTTTTATGGCAGAAGAGAAAAAGGTTAAATCGCCAGAAGAATTCAAAAAGCAAATGGAAGATAATATGAAGGCTGCTCCAAATGCAGATGCCCGTATAAAAAAGGTTATAGGAGTTGTTAGCGGAAAGGGTGGAGTTGGAAAAAGCTTTGTAACTAGTCTTTCGGCAATGGCAATGAATAAAAGCGGTTTTTCAACCGGTATTCTTGATGCTGATATTACAGGTCCTTCAATTCCTAAAATGTTTGGAATGGGACATATTGAAGAAGCCAATGATTTTGGAATTATTCCTGGTAAATCAAAGAATGGTATTAAAATGGTTTCAATAAATATGTTAAACGATTCAGAGACTCAGCCAGTTATCTGGAGAGGTCCGATAATCGCTAATGTTGTCAAACAGTTCTGGTCAGAAGTTGACTGGGGAGATGTGGATTATCTTTTTGTAGATATGCCACCAGGAACAGGTGATGTTCCAATTACTGTTTTTCAGTCACTTCCTGTTGATGGAATTATCATTGTTACAACTCCTCAGGAGCTGGTATCAATGATTGTTGAAAAAGCTATTAATATGGCTAATATGATGAATATTCCTGTTCTTGGTATAGTAGAAAATATGAGCTATATGGTTTGTCCTTGCTGTAATGAAAAGATAAATGTATTTGGCGAAAGTCATATTGATGAATATGCTTCTTCAAAAAATATTGAAGTTCTTGCAAAGATTCCGATGGATTCTAAAATTGCTCAGCTTGGAGATAATGGAAATATAGAAGAATATGATACATCACTGTTTTCAGGAGTTTTGGAAAAATTGAAAAATATTTAAAGTCTTTTTCTCTTATGAAAATCAACATGCTTTGATATTTTCAATTTGGAGGGGTATACATGAAATACAAATTAACCAGGAAACAGCTAACTTGGGGGCTTACAATTTTTTTAACATTTGTGGCATGTTTGCTAGTTGTTTATGTGTTATTTAAAGGCTCTACAATTGTATCTTTTATAGCAGATTTGTTTTATATGATGAGATCAATAATAATTGGTCTTGTTATTGCATTTATACTTTCGCCTATATTAAATTTTATAGAAAGTAAAATTATCAAACCCATATATAGAAAGAAATTTGGTGATTATACATATCCAAAAAGTATTATAGAAAAAAAGAAAGTTCGTTTGATAGGATTATTATTTACAATGATAATCTTTTTCTTCATACTGTATGCTTTATGTCTGATCATCATTCCTCAGTTATATAAGAGTATTGTACAGATTATTGTTAATTTCCCGACTTATGTGCAAAATGTTCAGGATTATACGGATAATTTTCTTTCAAATAATCCGGAAATCAGAAATTACGTAAACACCTTAACAGAACAGTATTCTGGTATGATAAACAATTTTTTGAAAGATACAGTTATGCCTAACTTATCCAATATTGTAAACAGAATTTCCAAGAGCTTTCTATCCGTAATAAAAGGTTTTTTGAATTTTGTTGTTGGTATAATTGTTGCAATTTATATTCTAAATTCCAAAGAAGTACATTGTGCTCAGGGCAAAAAACTTGCTTATGCTTTTTTTAAAGAGCCTGTAGCAAATGAAATAGTTAGTGCATGTCGCGTTATTCATTCTACATTTACTGGTTTCTTTGTTGGTAAAATTATGGATTCTATAATTATTGGGATAATATGTTACGTTGGTTGTCTTATCCTTGGTATTCCATATTCTTTACTTGTTTCATTTATTGTTGGTATGACGAATATAATTCCTTTTTTTGGACCATATATTGGAGGACTTATGGGAGCAATACTTTTAGTGTTGATAAATCCTATGTCTGCTTTAATATTTATAATATTCGTAGTTATTTTACAGCAATTTGATGGAAATATACTTGGACCTAAAATTTTAGGAAATACAACTGGTTTATCAAGTTTCTGGGTAATATTTTCAATCATGCTTTTTGGTGGTTTATTTGGATTTGTTGGATGGATTGTTGGTGTTCCTATATTTGCTGTTTTTTATTATTTTGTAAGAAGAATTACAAATCATCTTTTAAGACGAAGAGGTATTTATGGTACTACAGTTGATTATGTAGATGTTGCATATATCGAAAAAGGTACAATAAAAAGTTTAAGTGACAGGTCAAATAAAAAGTTTAATGCTGTTAAGCCACCTTCTGCATTTAAAAAGATTTTTAAAGTAAAATCTTCTGAAGAAAAAATGAAAAAAAACACTAATATTTCTGATACTCAAAATAGTGAAGAAGATAGTAATAATCAAAAAAATAATAATAAAAAATCACCAATATAGTTTTTTTATTTAATTTTTAAACTTGACACTCGTTGTAGTTGAATTATAATTATTTATATTTGTTAACGCTTTATAGTGGTAAAATCTTAAAGTGAAAATATTTAAAAAATGAAAGGAAGTTTTTCGGGATGGCTAAGAAAGAACTTGATTGGGCAAATATCGGTTTTACATATATCAAAACTGATAAGAGATTTGTATCTAATTTTAAAGATGGAGCATGGGACGATGGAGCAATTGTTGATGATGCAAATATCGTTATGAGTGAAGATGCTGGTGTTCTCCATTATGCTCAGGAATGCTTTGAAGGATTAAAGGCTTACACTACAGAGGACGGCAAGATTGTTACATTTCGCCCTGATTTAAACGCACAGCGTATGATGGATTCAGCAGCCAGACTTGAAATGCCTCAGTTTCCTAAGGAAAGATTTATTGAAGCAGTAGAAGAAGTTGTTAAGGCTAATGCAGACTGGGTACCTCCTTTTGGAAGTGGTGCTACACTTTATATCAGACCTGTTATGTTTGCTACAGGAAATGTAATTGGAGTTAAGCCTGCAGATGAGTATCAGTTTAGAATTTTTGTTACTCCTGTTGGACCATATTTTAAAGGTGGTGCAAAACCTATTGTTGTTAAGATTTCTGATTATGACAGAGCAGCTCCTCACGGAACAGGTAATATCAAAGCAGGACTTAACTACGCTATGTCACTTCATGCAATAGTTCAGGCTCATGAAGAAGGTTTTGCAGAAAATGTTTACCTTGATGCAGCAACAAGAACATATATAGAAGAAACAGGTGGAGCTAATATTTTATTTGTAGATGCTAATGGAAATCTTGTTGTTCCTAAGTCACATTCAGATTCTATATTACCTTCTATCACTCGTCGTTCAATTGTTCAGGTTGCAAAAGATTATCTTGGTCTTAATGTTGAAGAGAGATATGTTAAGCTTGAAGAAGTAAGCAGCTTTAAAGAAATGGGTCTTTGCGGAACAGCAGCAGTTATCAGTCCTGTTGGTAAGATCAATGATCATGGTAAAGAAATCTGCTTTGAAAGCGGTATGGATGAAATGGGTCCAGTAATCAAGAAACTCTATGATACTCTTACAGGTATTCAGATGGGTAAAATTGATCCACCTGCTGGTTGGATTCATGAAATTCCAGTTGAATAATCATTAGATTTTTTATAGGTCAAAGATTTTATTATATTTATCAAATGAATATAAAATCCACTTTACTTGCTGTTTATATTTAACTTTGATACAATAATGATGTTTGTTTTAAGTAAACTACCCACCTTGGGTAGTTTACTTTTTTATAGAAAAAGAATAGTTTTTATATATTTATAAAATCAAAAGGAGTCTTAATGATTATAAAAGATTTTTATGAGAAATTAGCAGTGCTTGTTAATTCTGGCTCTAATGATGAAGTTATAGAAAAATATCTAAAGGACTCAATTAATGAAGCTGATGAAGAAAAAAATTATACTGGATATATAGCAGTTTGTAATGAACTGATAGGTTTATACAGAAGCCAGAAAAATTTTGACAATGCCTATATTGCCTGTGAGGATATACTTACACTTATGGATAGTATGGGACTTTCTGAAAATGTTAATTTTGCTGATGCACTTGTTACAGTAGCCGGTGTATACAGAGATGCTGGAAGACTTTCAGAATCTCAGCGTTATTATAT
>JAILEJ010000217.1 GCA_024688095.1 Butyrivibrio sp. | reverse complement strand
AATGAGGATGAGGGTGATGAATATGATGTTACTCTTCCGGTTTTAAAATAAAAGATTTCAGGATTCACTTTATAATAGTGAATCCTTATTTTTTGTGGTATTGTTAATAAAAAAAAGAAGGTTTTTGTGATGATATATTTGGATAATGCCGCAACAACGAAGATAGATACGGCTGTAAAAGAGGTAATGTTGCCCTTTTATGAAGAAGAATTTGGTAATCCCAGTACTTTTTATGCACTTGGGGGAAAAGCCAAAAAGGCTTTAAGAAATTCAAGGGAAGTAATTGCAACTGCAATCGGAGCGGCTTTTGATGAAATATTTTTTACCTCTGGCGGAACGGAAAGTGATAACTGGGCTATCATTGGCACAGCAGATATGCTCTCTTCCAAAGGTAAACATATAATAACATCAGCTATTGAACATCATGCTGTTCTTGACACCTGCAAATATCTTGAAGAAAAAGGATTTGAAATTACATATCTTCCTGTGGATAAAAATGGAATTGTAAATCCAAAGGATGTGGAAAAGGCTATAAGAAATGATACTATTCTTATTTCTGTAATGATGGCCAATAATGAGATTGGTACAATAGAGCCAATTGCCGAAATTGGAAAGGTAGCCCATGAAAAGGGTGTATTTTTACATACTGATGCAGTACAGGCTTTTGGACATATTCCAATAGATGTTAATGAAATGAATATCGATATGATGAGTGTTTCCGGGCATAAAATATATGGGCCCAAAGGCATAGGATTTTTGTATATAAGAAATGGAATTAAGATGGGAGCGTTTATTCATGGTGGGGGTCAGGAAAGAGGCAGACGTTCAGGAACAGAAAATGTACCTGGAATCGTAGGGCTTTCCAAAGCTACTGAAATTGCAATAACCTGTATGGAAAGTGAAAAAAACAAGATATCCGCACTTAAAGAACATCTCAAAAACAGACTTATAAGGGAAATTCCCGGAAGCTATGTAAATGGTGATTCTAATAGCCTTCCAGGGATTTTAAATGTGTGTTTTAAAGATAAGGCATCTGAAACTGCATTGATAATGCTTGATATGCAGGGAATCTATTGTTCTGCAGGTTCTGCATGTGCTACAGGTTCACTTGAGAATTCCCACGTACTTGAGGCAATAGGTCTTTCAAATGAGGATGCACAAAGATGTCTTCGTTTTAGTATAGGACGTTTTAATACAGCTGATGAAATTGATCAGGTAGTTGAAGCATTAAAAAAGATTTATCTGTAAGTTTCAATATTTGTAATTCGAATGAATTAACAGAAAGCTTGTTTTATAATATGCAGCCTGCAAGGATCAGGCTGCATATTATTTCTGATAAAAAAGCTGTAATGATCATAAGTCTGTTAACTCTTTTTATATCCTCAATTTCTATGTTTCTTAAATTATCACCTATGTAGGGTTTATCTACCTTTTTCCCAAAATAGCTTGATGGTCCCGCAAGTCTTAGCCCTAAAGCTCCGGCACATACACTTTCAGTCTGTGCGGAATTTGGACTTGCATGATTATAGCGATCTCTTTGAAATATTATTCTTGCATTTTTTGCATTAAAATCCTTTCCACCTATATAGCATGATGCTATCATTAGCCATGCACTTATTCTTGAAGGAATGTAGTTGGCGATATCATCAAGATGAGCTGCTGCTCTTCCAAAATAAAGGAATTTATCGTTTTTATATCCAACCATAGAATCCATGGTATTAATTGCTTTATAAATAATTCCAAGAACAGGTCCACCAATTGCAAGATAAAGCATAGGAGCAATGATTCCGTCTGATGTATTCTCAGCTACTGTTTCAACGGCAGCACGTGCAACACCTGCCTCATCAAGAGACTGCGTATCGCGTCCCACAATCATTGATACTGCATATCTTCCATCTTCCAGAGATTTATATTTTAATGCTTTATATACTTTCATACTTTCTGTATAAAGAGATTTAGTGGCAAGACATTGCCAGGTTATTATCATTTCAACCAAAAAGCCAAGATAACTGTTAATGATATAAGCACTAATAACAAGTAATGCTGTTACAACTCCTGAAATAAAAATAACTGTCATAACCATTAATCTTCCTGCACACAATTTTTGCTGATTTTTTTGAAGTATTGTTTTTTCAGATTGTTTAGCTTTACTTAGGGCTTTATCAGTGATTTTTGATATTAGTTTTCCAATCCAGATAACCGGATGAGGAAATCCATGTGGATCACCTATCAAAAGATCCAGAAGAAAGCCCGCTATAAATGCCGTCAGATGATATATCAAAGGAATACCCCTTTCCATTTTCTACAATGTAATCATAATAATTTCCTCCGAAAAGTTCAGAGAGTATAGACATTATTGTTCCGCCATGCACTATTGCTGCTATAGAACTGTTTCCGGAAGAAAACGATAATAGTTTTTTAAATCCCTTCATAACCCTTGCGGTAACGTCTGCAGGATTCTCACCATTTGGAAAAGCCGTTTTACCACCACTTTCCATCCATCTTATATATTCAGGAACAGACTTTAATTCTTCATAATTTTTTCCTTCAAAATCACCAAAATCTGTTTCTTTTAATTCGTTTATTATAGTCACCTTTTGTGATGGATAAATTATTTTTGCTGTTTCAATGCAGCGTTTCATTGGGCTTACGAATACGATTTCTGCAGATGGATAGTGAAAACTACTTATTTCATTTTTCCCTGCTTCAGATAGAGATTCATCTGTTATTCCGATATATCTTTTTTGTATGTTGCCCTCAGTTTTACCATGTCTTATCAGATATATTTTTTTGTTCATTTAATATTATTTTATCCTTTTTCCAATTCCGCAAACTACTCTGTGAACCTCTTCTGCTCTTGCTGCGAGATCAATAAGAATGCGTCCTGTTATTTCACGCCATTTTCTGTCTTCATCAATAATAGGAACAATTCCATTTCCGATTTCATCACAAATAATAACCTGTTTCACTTTTTGTGCATATATCAAAATTTCTTTAGTTATTTCATTTTCATTTTTACTATTTTTAAGTTCACTTTTTATATATTCATGAAGGTTATCAAAAATTTCATAATCTGAAAATCTTGCCTTTGCATATTCCAATTTTCCCTGGTTATTTCCACCTATTATTAATATCATTTTTTATCCTCGCATAAAAAGATTTATATTTTTGAAACGGAATAATATCAATTCATATTAAAAAATACTTGCACTAATTATCGGTATTTTATATAGAAAGACTTTAAAATATAAGGCTAACCGCTGCTAAAAATAGCGCTGATGTTAGTTCTGATATGCATACAGAATAACCTGCAAGATCTCCTGTTATGCCGCCAAATTTACTGTATGCAATATGTCTGTAATACAGGAAAGCAATAAATTCAGACAAAATAAGTACCAGCGTGTAAATTGGATTTATCAAGAGTGCAATAATAGCTGCAAATACTAATTCTAAAATAAGAAATATAAATACAATATTTTTATCAGCAGTCTCAGATTCTGTATTCATAAGACCTGTATTCTTTGCATTTTTCATTTTAACAACACATATCCCGCTCAAAGCTCTGGAAATAAAAAATGAAAACAACCATATATGAAATACTGTGGGAGGCATTATAATTATTGCTGCAAAAAGAAGCAGTCCCAATAATACAAGCTGTATTACTGAAAATGCGCCAATATGTGGATCCTTTAGTATTTCAAGCCTTTTTTCTTTGTCCTGGAAGGAACTTAATGCATCACTTGTATCCATATAACCATCTATATGAAAACCGCCGGTTATAAGTATTGGAATACAAAGAGAAAGCGCTGCAAAAGCATTTACATTTATTCCGAAATTTAAATATATAATTTCAAGAATATATTCTGCAACGGCAATAATCATACCAATAAATGGAAAAAATATCAGATGATATCTCATATCATCGCTGGCCCATGTAAATTTAGGCATTGGTATTCTTGAATATAATGAAAAAGCCACTGCAATTGATTTTAATATTTTTATCATTTTTTGTTCCTGTTATTTGATTTTTAGTGGTATGCCGACTACAACTTCATATACTTCATCGGCATCATTTGCTATAATCCTGTTTATTTTGCCTAATGCATTTAAATAGTCATTTGTTACAGTATCATATTTAAGTCCATCCTCAAATATATTATTGCTTACAATTACAACGTTATCTGCTGTTTTATATAATGCCTTTAAATCTCCCGATATTTTCTCAATACATTTTTCAGAAGAAATAATTTTCCCTTCCCGGAACATTTCATTTGCAACAAGATTTGACATGCATTCAAGAAGTATTGATGAACTGCCATGGGCAGAACTTTCTAAAGTTCCATGTAAATTATTATCTGAAATTTTGATGATTTCTGATACGGAGTTTTTTATATCGACATCATGTTCCAGGGTAACAAAATCCTTGTCTTTTCTAAGGTTTCTATGCCTCTGGATTCTTGCAATACTCTCTGTATCAGAAGCCTTCATTGTAGCAAGATAAAATTTGTTACTATTTTTTAAAGAGCTAATATAGTCTTCTGCAAATTCGGATTTACCACTACTGCTACCACCATAAATTAAAGTGATCATTACTTGTACCTTTTATATTGTTCAACGCCCGATGCACCAAACTTTAATGCATCCTTATAAACCTTATCTGTCATTTTGATCAGTGATGCCATCATAACAGCGCCTGTTCCTTCTCCAAGTGCCATATCTCCATCAAGTACAGGATCTACCTCAAGCTTTCGGGCAAGTTTTACTGTTACGGGTTCAAGACTTTTATGGGAAGGAATAAGATAATATCTTGATTTATCTGCAATTCTGTCTGCTACAAGAGCTGATATCATGCTTAGCATTCCGTCAAGAACTATAGGAACATTATAAAGAGCTCCACCAATTACAACACCTGTAAGTGCAGCAAGTTCAAGACCTCCAAAACATGTACACACTTCTAAAGGCGAAAGATTACTGTATTTGCCAAGTGACATGGATACTACAGCTCTCTTTTTACTAAAACGATCATCATCAAGGCCTGCCCCTCTTCCGGTAACTGCTTCTGCATCAAGATTTAGAAGGTAACCTGCCATTACAGCTGCTGATGTGGTATTTCCTATTCCCATTTCGCCCATAAGGATAATTTTATAGCCATCATTTACCGCTTCAAGTACCTTATCCATTCCAATTTGAACAGCTGATACAAATTCAGTAACAGACATTGCACTCTCTTTAAGAAAGTTTTCGGTTCCGTTTTTGATTTTTTTATTTGTAACATAGGGGATTTCAAGGCTATAGTTTATTCCAACATCTATGGCTTCTATATCGACACCAGCCTGGCTGGCCATTACACCAACGCTTGTAAGTCCTTTTCCGATATTTTCAGCACAGATTCTAGTTACGCTTTGGTCTGTCTGGCTAATACCCTCTTCTACAATTCCGTGATCTGCACAAAAAACTAGCAGTTTCATATGTTCTGTATCCGGATGGCAGGTATTTTGTATAGCGCATATTCTGCTATGTATTTTTTCAAATTTACCAAGTCCGTTTATTGGTTTTGAAACGTGGTCCCAGTTAAAGGAAGCTTCGTTAAGGATTTCGTCTGATGGTGCCTCTATGGATATTTTATTTTCAAGTATATCTTCAAATAAGTACCTCATATATGTTACCTTTCAAAAAATATTACTAATAGATTTTAGCTAAGCTCTTTAATCATCTGCTTTCTTAATTTTTAAGAACATTATTACATATCTTGCAGATTTTATTAATGGCTTCGTTAAGGCTGATTGAATTACTTTCTCTTTGTGGCCTTTTTATGATATATGCTTTTGCATTTACCTTTTTTGCGGCTTCTATTCTTTCGGCTTCTCCGCCTGCTTTTCCGCTTTCTTTTAAGACAAGATATTTTGCATTATATTCTTTTAAGAAAGCTATATTCATTTCTATAGAAAAAGGACCTTGTATGGCTACAATCTGTTTTCCGTTAAGCCCGTTATCCATACAGATTTTAATACTCTCTTCATTTGGAAGAACCCTTGCGATTATTCTTTTTCTAAGATTTTCATTCTCACAAAATGCGTAAAGTTCTTTGCTTCCTGTAGTTAAAAAAATGTTTCCCTCTGTTTTTTCTAAAGAATCTGCGCATTCTTTTGCAGAATCAAAAAATAGACAATCTTTATAAGATATGTGGTCTTCCTCTCTTTCTATTCTGTAAAAAGGGATTTTGTCATAGCTTTCCAGTGCAGTTTTTATTTCCTTTTTTACAATTTCTGCATAGGGATGAGTTGCGTCTACAATTACTGATGGCTTTTCTTTTTTAAATAATTCCAGCATTTTTTTATTATCAAGACGACCTGATTGTATGTTTATATATTCCGATTCATGCACAGGTTGTTTGCCGTATTCAGTTGCTACAAGATAGATGGAAGAAATATTGTTTTCTGAAAGTTTTTCTGCAAGAATTCGCCCTTCTGTTGTTCCGCCAAATATTATTATCCTATTCATCTGTTTACCACCTTATTATGATTCCATCTTTCTTTGCCATGGCAAGAGTCATGCCATTTTCGGATACTTTATTCTTAATAAGATGGCTTCCTGTTTCTGATGCACCTGCAATGGCAGCTCTTTCGCATACATTGCCAATACCTGTAGTTTCTTTTACAAATTCAGATTCTTCAAAGTCACCCTTGATTTTTTTTAGTTCATCTGAGCTGAATGTTATAAATGGCACTTGATAGTATTGAGAAAGCTTTATTAGTCCGTATTCTTCGGCTTTAAGATCTATGCTGCATATTGCGCAGATATGCTGCATAAGATCTGTTTCATTACATTGTTTGTCTACAAAGCTTTTTAATTCTTCGAAGCTTTTTCCTTTTTTGCATCCAATTCCCAGTACAATCCTTTTGGGGATAAGTTCAAGAGAACTGCTACCCAGAGCATAATCTGTAATTATAATATCTGGCTCATCAGATGTTGAATCAATTATGTTATCTGGTCTTTGACCAGTAAAACTTATTCCCTTTGAAGAGTATTTAAGTGTCACATTTGTATTATCAAGGAATTTTTTTGATACATTTTTTATTCTGGATTTGTCAGCTATCCTCATTTGATTTGCTGCAGCAAATTCGTCAATTGCATATACTTTATTTATGTCTGTAGCAGTAGTGATTACAGGTATTGCATTAGTTTTAGAAGCCAATATCTGAGCTAATCTGTTTGCTCTTCCATAGTGCCCTGAAAGGATAGGAATTGCATATTTTCCAAGCTCGTCCATGACTACAACTGCACTATCAGTAAGCTTATTTTGTATAAATGGCGCAATTTCCCTTACAGCAATACCTGTAGCACCAATAAATAAAACAGGAAGATGACATTCAAAAGATTCTCTGACCCATTGCTTTATCGGCTTTTCAGATGTTCTGTATTCTGGTAAATAATCAAATTCATCAGTAAAAATTTTTTCTGCAAGATTCTTACCATTCTCTGTAAAATAAATTGTTCTAAGAATTTTCTTTGTTTTTGTCATTTGCCTTATCATAGTCCTTTAAAAAACTGACCGCATTTTCAGTTTCAGCCAGAATACCGTATTCTGATGAATAAAGAATACATTCTGTTTTTATTTTTCCACCGGTCTTAAATTTCAGGTAAAACTGGATTTTATCTACTACATATTTCATTGTATTTTGAAGTAACCCGGCATTATCAATGATTTTTAGTGCCTCCTCGGTGTTAAGGCAGTCCAGGATTTTTCTTGCAACAGATGAATCACATCCTGCTCTTAAGCAATTTGATGCAAGTATTTCCATACGTGAATCGGCTTCATGTGAATGAGTGTTCATAATTCCGCCGGCAACTTTAATAAGCTTTCCAATGTGACCTGCAATCAATACTTCTTCAAAACCCAGTTCAATGGCCATAAGTAGTGTATCGCCTATAAAATTAGAGCATTTTACACTTTTATCAAGATCAAAGTTATAGGCCTTTTTTAAAAATTCCTGACCATAATTTCCTGGAGAAATACATATGTTTTTTCTTCCAAGAGCTCTTTGCATTGAAAGTTCAACTTTTATGGTATCAAGCAAAGCCTTTGTACTCATTGGTTCTACAATTCCTGTTGTACCAAGAATAGATATGCCTCCTACAATTCCCAGCCTTGGATTAAAGGTTTTATCTGCAAGCTCTATTCCTTCAGGACAGGATATTTCAATTAGTAATTCACCATGAAAATCAGTAAGGCTGCATATTTCAAGAACTTCTTTTTCAATCATTTCTCTTGGTACATGGTTTATTGCAGCATAACCCACTGGCTGATCAAGACCCGGAAGTGTAACTCTTCCTATTCCGATTCCGCCGTCTATAGTAATAACAGGCTTTTTCTCACGTGTATTTTCAGAAATTTCTTCATTATTTTTGAGAAGATTAACCGTGGCAGTTATATGACTGCCTGTTGTTACATCTGGATCATCGCCACCATCTTTAATAACTGAACAGGAAACGCTGGTAGAAGATATCTTGATATTTATGATATCTGCATTGAATTTGATCCCTGCAGGAGTCTCTATTTCAATACTGTTTTTGGTGTGTCCGGTCAAAAGCATATATGTAGCAGCCTTTGCTCCGGCTGCTGCACATGAACCGGTTGTGAAACCTTTTTGCATTATCTGTCCCCAATCATATAAAGAAGTGCATTTACTATTGCTGCGGCAATATTACTTCCTCCCTTACGCCCTTTACTAATAATATAAGGGATATCTGAGTTTAAAAAGAGTTCTTTTGCTGCAACAACATTTACAAAACCTACGGGTACACCTATTACGAAATCAGGCTTAAACCCGGAATCAAGCATAAGTTCGTGAAGAGAAATAAGTGCTGTTGGAGCATTTCCTATAGCAAAAATGACCTTTTTATTAAGCTGCGCTGCTCTTTCCATGCTCACTGAAGCTCTTGTTATCTGCCTCGCTTTTGCTTCAGCAGCTACATCATCATCAGCCATAAAACAGTGAACTTCTCCGCCAAATCTGGATAGAGCTTTTTTGTTTATGCCAGCCATTGCCATATTTGTATCAGTTACTATATGAGCTCCATTTTTTATAAGAAAAAGCGCTTTATCTATCGCATCTTTTGAATAGCACATTGTAGTTGCATAATCAAAATCTGCACTGGTATGTATAACTCTTTTAGTAACAGGTTCCTGATCATGTGGGAGGATAATACCCATTTGTTCAAGCTCCTGCCCAATTATTTCAAAGCTTCTTTCTTCAATCTTAGAAGGTAGGATATATTCTATTTGTTCCATAATTTCCTCTTATTAATTTATCTGATATAACATTTATAGTTCTGAATCACTTTTTTCAAGTATTTCATATATATACTGCATATCCAGGTTAGATCTTATTGCATCTGCAAGCTTATCATATTCCTTTTCCTTAAAACTCATGTAATCTGTTTCAGATGATTCTAATGAAACACCTTTTAAGGAAGCAAGATTTCTGGCAATATTTAAAGCAATATCTCCTTCATCAAAGATTCCGTGTACATAGGTCCCAAGTATGTTTCCTGACTGTAACAGGATTATATTTTCAGAAGAATCTTTTTCTACATAATTTGTCCTGGAGTTTTCGTTATAATGGAAATTTATTGTGTCCATACGAGATTCCCCCATATGAATCTCATATCCAGTGTATGGTTTTCCACTTAAGGCTGACCATGGACTAAAGAGATTTCCTAAGTTTCCATTTATCTGCCTTCTTGTTTTGTGAGACAAAAGGGTTGTTACAGTGGGAATAAGTTCCATGCCACGTATTTCTCCACCTTCTTCTACTATATATGGATCCTTTATGATTTTTCCAAGCATTTGAAAACCGCCGCATATTCCTATAACAGGATGTGCTTTTGCAAATCTTTTTATTATGATTTCAAGACCGCTTTCACGTAGCCATCTAAGATCACTTATTGTATTTTTGCTGCCAGGAAGTATAACCATATCAGCATTTTCTATATCTTCACGTTTATCTGTAAATATAACATTAATGCCGTCTATACTTTCAAAAGGCGCGATATCAGTATAATTGGAAATACGCGGAAAGCGGATTACTGCAATATTTACTTTATTATCTGAATTTGTAGAAATAGATTTACTAATAAGTCTTTCACTCAGGCTGTCTTCATCATCTATCATTAATTTTTGATATGGAATGGTTCCTATAACAGGCACATGTCCCATATCTTCTATCATATCTATTCCTGAATCAAGAAGGCTCTTATCCCCACGAAATTTATTGATAATAAGTCCTTTTACTCGTCTTCTTTCTTCACTTTCAAGAAGCTCAAGAGTACCAAGAAGCTGAGCAAAAACACCGCCTCTGTCGATGTCTCCAACAAGAATGACCGGTGCATTTACAAGCTTGGCAAGTCCCATGTTAACAATATCATTTTCTTTTAAATTTATCTCTGCAGGGCTTCCGGCCCCTTCTATTACAATAATATCATTTTCTTTTTGAAGCGCATTATATGCATTTAGAATATCAGGTATAAGTTTCTTCTTATATGCAAAATATTCTCTGGCGGGCATATTACCAATAACCTCACCATTAACAATAACCTGTGAACCGACATCATTAGTTGGTTTTAATAATATGGGATTCATATATACCGAAGGCGCAACACCAGCACATTCAGCCTGCATAGCCTGGGCTCTTCCAAGTTCAAGGCCATCTGATGTGACAAATGAATTTAAAGCCATATTTTGAGATTTAAAAGGTGCAACTTTATAGCCGTCCTGCTTGAAAATACGGCAAAGGCCACCTACAAGCCAGCTTTTTCCAACATTTGACATTGTTCCCTGTACCATTATTACTTTTGACATTTAAGTGACTCCTCTATTCCTTTGGAATACTGCCATAAACCATCAGACATTATATTTCCGGTTCCTTTTTTCAGGTGATATATTTGTTCAAGTTTATCTCCACTAAATACATCTTTCGGAGAACCTATTTCCAAGACCTTTCCATCTGATACAGCCATAACTTTATCAGCAATTGCCGGAACAAATTCAAGTTCATGCATTGTCATGATCATGGTAATATTATTTGTCTTTGAAAGACCTTTGATAATGGAAAGTATTTCAAGTTTATACATAATGTCAAGATAAGAAGTTGGCTCATCCAAAATCATTATTTCAGGCTCCTGGGCAAGTGCTCTTGCAATCATGACACGCTGTCTTTGGCCATCACTGATTTTTAAAAAGTCTTTGTCTTTAATATTTTCTATATTCATTAAGGATATGATTCGATCAACTATTGAATTATCCTTATCAGAAAGAATTCCAAGTCTTCCTGTATATGGATATCTTCCGCTTGCTATTACCTCACGGCAGCTCATAAGTTCAGGATGTATCCTTGTTGTCATTACCATGGAAAGGCGTTTTGCAAGTTCTTTTGCAGGAATATTGTTGTCATCTTTGCCTGCTATATATATTTTGCCGTTTTTCTTTTTTATCTGTTTTGTAATTGTTTTGAGAATTGTGGATTTGCCGGCACCATTAGGTCCGATGATTGCAAGTATTTCTCCTGGAGCAATATTTACATTAACATCAGAAACTACTATATCTGTATATCCGACTGATAAATTTTCTATTGTAGTACTATATTTATCCATGTCGTACCTCCATCATATAAATGACTACAGGTGCAAGAAAAACAGCAGTTACAGAGCTGATACTAAGTTCTGTAGGCGCAAAAGCTGTTCTTGCAATGCAATCACAAATAAGAGTTATTCCGGCACCACTTATAAAACAGGCTGGGAGCATAACAAGAGGCTTTGAGGTTTTCATTGCCATTCGCATAAGATGAGGAACTGCAATTCCAACAAATGAAATAGGTCCCGCAAAGGCTGTTACTGTTGCTGATAGCATACTGGAAATCAGAATAAGCAATATGCGAAGTTTTTTTATGTTTACGCCCATGTTTGCAGCATATTCTTCGCCAAATTGATATGCACTCATTGGCTTTGAAATTATAAATGCAAAAATAAGCGATACAATAACAAATAAAAATGCTATAAATACATTTTCCCAGGATATTCCTGAAAAGCTTCCAAGCGACCAGTTATGTAGATTTACAATATTGGAATCTTCAGCGAAGGTAACTACAAAATCAGTTATTGCTGAACATATATATCCAATCATTACGCCACATACAACCAGCATTGACATATTTTTTACCTTACCAGAAAGAAGAAGTACAATACCCATACTTATAAGAGAACCTGCAAAAGCAGCACAAATCATTCCAAAAGAGCTGATAATTATGCCGTTTCCAAGAAGGAAAACCATAACAAGTGCTACTATTAGTTTTGCTCCTGAAGAGATTCCAAGTACATAAGGCCCTGCAATCGGATTTCCAAAAAAAATCTGAAGCATAAAACCTGACACAGAAAGTGCACCCCCAAGTATTACAGCTGCAAGGACTCTTGGCAGTCTAATAGAAAAAATGATATCAGTTGTCAGAACATCACCTTTTCCTAATAATACATTTATGAGGCCAGAAGGACCTATATCAGCACTTCCAAGTATAAGACCAGTTAACATGATTATTATCAGTAAAATAGTCATTATAAGTATCAGTGCAACTTGTTTCTTCGTTTTATTTTGCAACTTATGTTCCTCTTTAATCAGTTTATGGATAGTTTATTGATTGTTGAAAGCACAGTATCGTTTTCATGAATAATATTTCTTATATCTTCTACAAAATCCGCTATCTTAGTCGTATGCTGAAAATAATTTTTATCTATGCAGTATACCTTTCCATTTTTTACAGCATCGAATTTTTCAAAAATTGATGATTTTCCAATTAGTTCATCTATAGTGGATATTTCACCTTCTATTGTGCTGTTATAAATAATTATATCTGCATTTGCAGCAGAAAGGTAGAAATCTTCCATGGTTATTGTCATGGTAGAAAGTGCACTGTTACTACTTTGATTCAGGTCTTGTGGCACATAAATGCCTCCAGCCATTTCTATCATTGTAGATATATAATCACCTGGAACCCTTACATTAATCGAACCATTAGAAGTAACAGAAAAAAATGCTATTTTAAGTCCGGAAATTTCCGAATTATCTATTGAATTTACGCGGTTTTCCTGATCTTCATAGAGAGCTAGTGCTTCATCGTATCTATCATATAATAGACCGTATAATTTTATCCATTCCAGTCTTCCAAGTGGATTTTTTTCATAGCTGGATCTTTCAACAAGAACTGGAATCCCCAGAGTTTCGAGCTTTTCCTTAACTTCGGGATTGTGATATATCATGGTGTTTTCTATTGCAAGATTGCACTTTGATGTAAGGAGAAGTTCATAATCAGGGGCTGAATATTTACCCGCATAGGAAATGCTTCCTGATTCCATAGCATATACAGCCTCTTCTATGGACCAATCAGTAGCTTTGGTTCCGGATAAAGATATAAAATTAAGTGCATCTATATTTACTATTAAATCCATAACAGAAGTAGAAACCAGATAGGTTTTATCTACATTCTCTAAAAACTTAATATTTTCAGCATTATGGATATTTTTTTCATTTGTAATAAGCTGCTGTTTAGGAACAGAATTAATTTGTTTAATAAAATACTGAATATCGCTATCGTTTCCAATTGAAAAAAGTGCATAGTTATTGCTATTGCTATCAACATAAAAATCTACGCTGTATTCTTTTGCATGGTTTAATTTTAGGGAACCATTATAGGTTAAAGCATCAATATTTATGCTGTTTATATTTTCAGAGATATCTGTATTATTTGATATATTTTCAGTAGAGCTTTCTTTTTCAGATATGTTTTTACCTGGAGAAAGGACTGTAAAGGTATATTCAATTTCATGAGGGGTACTCATGGCCAGAGTATCACCAATAGCTGAGAACTCAGTATCAAAAGAAGGAACAGGAATTGTAAAAAGAGAATTATCTCCCTCCTGTGCTTCATTTAAATATTTGGTTTCATTTACTATCATGTAGTCATAGTTTGGACTGGACCATATTAAAGTTGCTTCTATTTCGCCGCTGTCAGATACTGTTATATTTGCTGGAGATTCTACAGAAGCTCTCCCACTTCCGCCTTCCATTAATATTTCACATTTATATGTTCCGGCAGTTATTTGGGAGGATGTATTAATATTATTATTAATGTTATCAGGGCTGCAGCCCATAAGTATAAAGCTTAGAACTGCAGCCATGTAAAATATTTTCTTCATAAACTATTATATTATTCTTCTACCTTTGTTGGATTTGAAACACTAACTTTATGATCGTACCAGACACCTTTTTCACCGATTATGGCAAGATCAAAGTCTTCACCAATTGTTTCTACCGGGACATCAAAACCGTTAACCTCTTCTGTTGTACCATCTGAGTAAGTGACTTCTACAAGGTAGGGATCAATAAGATTTTCAGTATCATTTGCAGCATCTTCAGCCATTCCAGGGTAAAGGTTTAATATTTTCTGAGAAACAAGTGCGATAGAAACGTACATATTACCATTTTCATCTACATGAAGTGTCCCCTTTCCATCCATAGCTTCATTTACATGGAACATACTGCTGTCTGTATTAAATTCAACCTCATAGTCTCCAGCTTCAAGAGCGGAATCATCAGATTCACTTACTGATGAAGATGATGAAGCTGTGCTTTCGGAAGCAGAAATCTCTATTGTATCAGTAACAGCTGCGGTATGTGCAACATATAAATCCTGAACGGCTTCAATTTCTCCAAGTCCTGCAATCTGGCAGTCAATATTTTCAAATGATGCAGCTTCAAACATGGATTTCCATGAATCTTCATCATCTCCTGCCATATCATTATTTGCATGGTCTCCTGCAACAACCATGAGGGGTCTCAATATTACCTTGCTGTATCCGCCTTCTTTGACCTTGGCTATAACTGCACTGATCTCAGTATCCTCCGGCTCACCCTCTACAGTTCCGATAAATACATTTTCATATCCAAGCTCTTCAACCTGTGTCTGCATCTGGTCATAGGTCACTTTTGCGCTATGGCTGGTTCCATGACCGAGAAATACAAATGCCGTGCCATCTTCCTTTGCAGCATCAAGGCCATCAAACCCTGCCTCTGTCACAGCCTCATTTGTTATGGCTTCCGCAACTGCCTTCTTATCATCATTTATCTCAGTTTCGTTTGCTCCTACCTGTCCGAGAAGCGGTTCAGATATTTCTACCGTCTCAAATTTATCCTTATAGGATTCAAGAGTCTCTACAAGCTCATCATATTCAGCGCCGTGCATAAGATGTGTCGGCTGTACAACAAGATTCTTAACGCCGTTGTCAACTGCTCTCTGAAGGGCCTGATCCACGTTATCGATCTTTTCCCCGTCCCTTGCATATATATGATTGATGATTATCTGCGCTGTAAAAGCACGTCTTATCGACCAGTCGGGATATGCTGCACTAAGCGCCTTCTCTATTCCGCCTATATCCTTTGCCCTGCTGTCATTAAAGGATGTTCCGAAGCTTACAACCAGAAGTTCCTTCTCGCCTATATCATCTCCGTTTAAAGGATCATCTGCCGAAGCATCTCCTGTATCTCTTCCGAAATAATCAGAATCTGCAAATTCTCCCTCTACAAGTTCTTTTTGGGCATCCGTAAGCGCATCCCAGGCTTCCTTTGCTTCTTCGCACTGTGCATCTGTCTCCTCTGTCCACTTCTGAACATATATTGAATCTATAAGCTCTGCCACATGATCAGCTGCCACCTTGTCTTCATCTCCTTCTGATATCTGCACATCTGATACCACAACTTCGTGGTCATACCAGACTCCCTTTGTTCCTATGAGAGCCAGTGCAAAGGGCTCATCAATAGCAGGTACAGGAACGTCAAAACCGTTCACTTCTTCGGTTTCGCCATCTTCGTAAGCCTTATATGCCTTGATAACCGGGCGTCCCAGAGTTCTTTTGACGTACTCGACATATTCGTCTGACTCATGTCCGTGGAGCT
>JAILEJ010000204.1 GCA_024688095.1 Butyrivibrio sp. | reverse complement strand
AAAAAAGGTGTTGACAACAAGCTCCTAAAGCGCTAGAATACAACATGTCGCTTGCAGGAGTGGCGGAATGGCAGACGCGCATGGTTCAGGTCCATGTGATAGCAATATCATGAGGGTTCAAGTCCCTTCTCCTGCACTGTTAAGTACAGTGTTTTGAGATTTAAAAGCTTATAACAATATTATATAGATGCCTGAAATGTAGGGCGAATGCGGAAGTGTCGGAATTGGCAGACGAGCAAGACTAAGGATCTTGTGATGGTTACATCGTGAGGGTTCAAGTCCCTTCTTCCGCACTCAATATATAGGATTTGCTTAAGCAGTTCAAGTCCTTTTTTATTGTGGAAGAGCTTTTAGAGTTTTAAGTTTGGTTATAACAATATAATATAGATGCCTGAAATGTAGGGCGAAATGCGGAAGTGTCGGAATTGGCAGACGAGCAAGACTAAGGATCTTGTGATGGTTACATCGTGAGGGTTCAAGTCCCTTCTTCTGCATGAAGATTAAAGGTGTTTGTGAGATTCACAAACACCTTTTTCTTATATCTTATATCTTTCTTATACTTAATTTCTTAAACCTTCAATTATCTGTATGATTTTATAATCAGCGGATTGATGATCAATATATTCAAGTATTTCACGAAATTTTTTAGAAATTATTATTTTGAAGTTTCCATTCTTTTAATATAATCCACATAAAATTTAATAAGTAAATAGTACGATATATCCTATATGATGCGATATAAAGGCATTTGCAATTCAAACACTTAAAAAATCAGGGAGCTTTTTATGAAGAGGCGATTATTATCTGTTTTAGCAGCTGTAACCCTTTTTACAGGAAATATTGGAAATAATTCATTGGTGAGCTTTGCCAACGAAGAAACTGACAATGTTATTTATTCTTTGGCAGAGAGTAGCGTAGAATCAAGTTCTGATGAAAATGCATCAACTGTTGAAAACAGTGCTTCTGAAAGCAACTCCGGTTCAGAAAACAACAGTACAACAGAAAGCTCAGGCGAAAGTAGTACTGATAGTTCTACCGAGGATGAGGATGGTACTTCATCAGGTACAATAACTTCCACCGAGGATAGTGATTTATCTTTAGAGGAAGCATCTACAGAACTTCCTGATAATTTCTATACTGAGTATCCTACCGGTAATATTTATGTAGAAAAAGAATATGAAGTTCAAAGTGTTTCCGATGGAATGAATTCAGACGATTGGATGCAGCTTACAAGCACCTTGCCGTCTAAATATGTTAATTCAAATCTTCCGGGTTTAAGAGATCAGAGCCCCTACGGAACCTGCTGGGCCTTTGCAACCACAGGACTGGCAGAAATAAATCTGATGCATACAGGGAAAATGACTTCACCTGACCTCTCAGAGCTTCATCTGGCATACTTTACCTATAATACTGTAGTCGATCCTCTTGGAGGAACCGAAAATGATAGCATAGCGAAGGGGGCCAGTACCGGTACACTGGACTTTGGTGGAAACATAGAATGGGGACTTAATACATTTTCCAGATGGATTGGTGTTGCAGATGAGGATACTGCGGATTATAAAAGAGATGCAACTGCTGCAGTCAACTCAGGCCTAAGCGAAAACAGAGCTTATGAAGACGTGGCCCATATTGTAAGTTACCATTTGGAAAATTTTGACACTACTACGGATAACATAACAAATAATAAGCATGCAGGTGTGAAACAACTGATTTATGACTATGGCGCAGTGGGAATTTCTTTTTATGCATATAATTCAATGTCTTCATCTACCAGTGATGCTGTATATAATACAACAACCAATGCCTATTACAATCCTAATTCACACGCAATCAATCATGCAGTTATTATAGTTGGGTGGGATGATGATTTTTCTAAGGATAATTTTGCCCAGGCACCTCCCGGTGATGGAGCATTTCTTGTAAGAAACAGCTGGATGACAGGAACCGGAACAGATAGTGATTATAACTATGCCGGATATTTTTGGATGTCATATTATGAGGCTACACTAGGGAGTGAGGCCATTGCAGCTGAGTTTGATTTATCATCTGACTATGATAATAATTACGAATATGATGGAGGAATCAATAATTCAGTAGTTACCGTGAGTAAGGCTGCAAATATATACACATCCCATGCTGAAGGTGGCTATTACGGAGAATATCTTGAGGCAGTTTCATTTTTTACAAGTAGTTCAAATGTTGATTATGAAATAAATGTATATACCAATCTTACTGATATGTCAGATCCGGAAAGTGGGGAGCTTGCCTGTACTACTGCAGGAACTACAACTTATGCCGGATTTATCACAGTGCCTTTAAGCAAAACTGTATATCTGCCTTATGACACTAATGCAACCGGTTCAGGAGGTACTACGTTTTCAGTGGTTGTAGGTCTTACAAAAGATGGTTCTGCTACATATTTGGGACAAGAGAATACATATTCAAGTTATGGAACTGCTGAAGCTTCAGAGGGTCAGAGTTTTTACTATTCAGGATCGAAGTGGGTTGATGTTTGTGACACTTATTCAAAACGAAACTATATTATAAAGGCCTACACAAACAATGCAGAAACTACAGAAACTGTTGAAGCTACAAGTATTGATTTTGATATTGTAGGTGAAGACAATGAACTTACTGTAGGTATTGGTGAAAGTACAAAGGTTGTGGCAACGGTTCTTCCTGCGGGTGCTTCAAACAGAACGGTAAGCTGGAGTAGCAGTAATACTGATATAGCTACAGTTTCAGATTCCGGAATGATAGTGGGAATAGCAGAAGGAACTACCAATATTACAGTTACCTCCGGGGATGGTGCAGTTTCCAGAACCATAAATCTTACTGTAAAAAAGAAGTTGCTGGGATTAAATGTTTACCGTTATTCACCAACTTTGTATGTTGGAGAAACTTATGAATTTTGGTGTTCCCTTAACCCGTCAGATTATGAAACAACATCAAGCGTTGAGTGGACGACTGATTCTGACAGGATTAGTATTACAAAAAAGTCGGACAGAACTGCAAATATAACGATTTTAAAACCGGGTGATTGGGATTTAATAGTCACATTGGATGGTTTCTCAAAAACAATAAATTTCTATGCTTTTATTTCTGATGACAGTTATGGATATGAGGCGGCATCGGATAATACGGTAGAACTGTGGTGGGATCCTGTGGAGGATGCTACCGGATACTGGTTGTATGACAAATCAGGTTTTTATCTTGCTTCTATATCACCGGATGAAACGACAGAAAAATACACATATACAGATGAAACTTACAAGAATGATTATACCCAGTCCAGTACGGTGTATCAGTTAAGATATAATATTGATGGTGAGATTTATGCTGTAAATATAGATGTTACCCTTAATACAATTGCAACCATTACCTATGAGGTTGGGGATGGCACTCAAAATGAAAACAATCCAACAACCTATAGTCCCGGTACAGAGGTAACACTTTACGATCCAACCCCACCGGAAGGATATGAATTTGATGGATGGTATCTGAGCTCTGATTATTCATCCACAAGTAAAAGGGAAAAAATACTTGAAACCGATAGCGGTAATTTAACTTTATATGCCAAATATGTGAAGATAACCT
>JAILEJ010000090.1 GCA_024688095.1 Butyrivibrio sp. | reverse complement strand
AAGCTTTTTATTTTTTATAGAAATATCAAATCCTGTATCTGTCTCTTCAACATTTGGCTGAGGAATGAAGTAAATAACTTTTTCATTGTCATCATCTGAAGAAGAATCATAGCTTGTGATATATGGAGTAATTGTAAATTTATATATAGAATCATTTGAAAGACCACTAAATGTAAGAGATGTATTTGTTGTAGTCTTTGTTGCAATTGTTTTACTTGATGTAACGTTTTTGATTACATAATGATAACCTGTAGCAGCTGTTTGCTCATCCCATGAAACAATAACTTTACCTGAAATAGTTCTCCATTTGTAATCAAGATTTGTAACAGGTCCTTCAAGTGTATATGTACTACCATAAACAGCAGCTTTCTGATCAGATTCAGAAGATCCTGCAACAATACAAATATAATATGTAGTTCCACAACTAAGGTTACTGATTGTAAATGAACTACCAGATGTAACAGCATTATCAAGAGCGATAGCATCTGTAAGAGCATCTGCTTTAGTTGTACCATAACCATAATAATAAGTAGTACCGGATGTTTTTGTGTAAATTAAAGTAATAGAAGATTGTGTTCTGGAACTAATAGAAAGTCCAGTTGTTGCAGCCTGGGCATTAATTTTAGAAAAACTTGCAATTATTAAAATTAAAGCAAAAGCAAGTAATGCCTGTGAGATTTTTTGTAAACTTTTTTTCATTAATTTTTTCCCTCCTAGTAAAGAATATCATATAAATCTATTATATACCTTTAAAGCTAATAAAGATAGCCTTTAGAGAGTATATATTCTTTATTTCGTAAATTTTATTTTGATTTAATTTTTGTTTGTTGTTATTTGATTATCTTTATTTTGTTAAATTTTTTTTGTTTATTTTTGTAAAAATATGTATGTCGTTAAATATATGTTTTGTGTAAATAATCTTCATAAAACTTTCATTACAATTTTATTAAATTGATAATTCGTAGAAAAAAATGTTTATAATATAAAAAAAGATTTTGATGTATAAATTATATATTTGTATTATTCACTTCAAATAAATTGTAAAAATATATTTACTGTGTTTTTGCATTAACTAACATCAAAATATGTGGCGAAATGTATTTAAGGAGGTTACGATAATGGCTTCTCTAAATGAAAATCTAAGGAAAGATTTAGTTAGTCAACTAGCTCAAAGTATGGGATTTAATGGAGAATCAAAAAAAGATCCATCTCACTATGATCCTACAACAGGAACAGTATATTGTAATGGTACTGTTTATACTAAAGCAGATATTGAAAAAGCAAGACTATATTGTCTTGAAGCAGCAAAAAAATATGCAGGATATGGAGATAGTGCAGCTGGAATGATGGAAATTGCAGCAATTGCAATAGAAGAATTACAGAAAAACAACATTAAATCCGGAGGAAATGTTGTTATCAAAGATGAAAACACGCAATGATAATAATAAATAATGCACAACATCTCTTTATTAAATCAAATACAAAAATAAATATAAAAAATCAATATCTTATAATATATATAATAATAAAAATAGCTACCAAACTTTAAATGTCTGGTAGCTGTTTTTATTTGGTAAATATTTATTATTTAGCATCTTTTCCTGATGGCTTAACAAGAAACATACAAGCACAAAGAGCAATTATATAAAGAACTATTGTTGCATATAATACATTCTGATAACCTACAGGATTAACATCATATTCACCAATCTTAATCCATTCACCAGAATGATTAACTATAAAAGTAGCAAGCTGATTTCCTGTAAGTCCTGCAAAAGCCCATGCAGAAAGCGTTATACCATGAATTGCACTAATTGAACCCATTCCATAATGATCTGAAAGAAGAGTTGGAACATTTGAGAATCCACCACCATATCCAGCATTAACCATAAATATAAGCCCAAGTACAAGAACGATTAGAAGTGTATTACCTCCACCGTTTACGATACCATTTGTTATCATTACAATTGCAGTAAATACTATGGATAAGATGAAAATAAGTTTATAAATAGTATTTCTGTCTTTTAAATGGTCAGCCCATGCAGAAAAACCTAATCTACCACCTGCATTAAATATAGCAGAAACAGAAGAAATAATACCTGCAGCTCCAACAAGACCAATACACTTAAGAATTGATTTTTCCTGAGAAATAAGTGCTAGACCACATGTAATATTGATATAGAACATAAGCCAGATGCCAATATAGTTTGTTAAAGGTTTTGTCTTTAAAGTCTCCATAATTGTAGGAGCCTTTTCACCTCCGGTTGGCTCATGCCAATCATCAGGCTTCTTAAGAAGAAGATGACCAACAAACATCATTACAAAATATACGCATGCGAGAATGATGAACATCTTGTAAATGCCACCCTCTACATTATTAAGGATAGATGTCATTATTGGACTTGCTATGGCTTTTGCAGCACCAAATCCTGCAACTGCAAGACCTGTAGCAAGACCCTTTTTATCCTTGAACCAAAGCATAAGGGTTTTTACCGGTGAAAGATAACCAGTTCCAAGTCCTACGCCCATGATAAAACCATAGCTGATAAAAATACCTATTAGTGAAACATAGCTTCCAGGATGGTTTCCACCATAATAAATAAAGAAACCTGTTAAGGCCATGCCCACAGAAAAACATATTGTAGCAATAAGAGATGATTTGTGAATATCTTTTTCTACAATATTGCCCAAAAAAGCTGCTGACATGCCAAGGAAGAAGATGGCAAAACTAAATGCCCATTCCACAGCGCTCTTCTGGAATCCGATGTAATCTGCAATTTCCTGACTGAATACTGACCAGCAATATACAGTACCGATACTGCAATGAAGTAATAGTGCAGGGATTGCCGCTCTAATCCATTTATTAGTGCGCCATCCACCTGTTTTAGACTGTTCCATATAAGAACCTCCCATATTAAAAAATAAAATAAAACAACTAAAAAAATTATATTCTAATTAAGGCCCTACGGCAAGAAAAATAATACTTTATCTTCCAAAACACCCCAAAAAGAGTTACAATAAAAATACACTTTAGCTCGTTGTGGCGTTAAAGTGTAAAAATACAGAAGGTTAATTGGGGGTTAATTATGCCTATAACAGATTACTTAGAGCGAAATCGCAAATTATATGGAGATGAGATTGCTCTTGTGGAACTGAATCCACAACAAAAAGAAAACAGAAAAATTACATGGAAAGAATATTCTCTTATTCAGCCAAGTAATGAAGCTCCATACAGAAGAGAAATTACATGGAGAGTATTTGATGAAAAAGCAAACCGTCTTGCAAATATGCTGATCAGCAGAGGCGTTAAAAAAGGCGATAAGGTAGCTATTTTAATGATGAATTGTCTTGAATGGCTTCCAATATATTTTGGAATACTGAAAACAGGTGCACTTGCTGTTCCATTCAACTTCAGATATTCTTCAGATGAAATTTTATATTGTGCAGAACTCGCAGAAGTAGATGTATTACTCTTTGGTCCTGAATTTATAGGTCGAATTGAAACAATAGAAGATAAGCTCAGTAAAGGACGTTTACTTATATTTGTAGGCGAAACATGTCCAACATTTGCTGAAAGCTACAGAGAACTTGTTGCAGACTGTTCAAGTCAGGCGCCGCTTGTAAGAATAGAGGATGACGATTATGGAGCAATATATTTTTCATCAGGAACAACAGGATTTCCAAAGGCAATATTACATAAACACAGAAGTCTGACACATTCTGCTCAGGTTGAGCAAAAACATCATAATACATCCAGAGACGATACATTTTTATGTATCCCACCGCTATATCATACTGGTGCAAAAATGCATTGGTTTGGAAGTCTTATTTCAGGATCAAAAGCAGTTTTATTAAGAGGAACAAAACCTGAATTTATATTTGATGCAGTATCAAGAGAGCATTGTACAATTGTATGGCTTCTTGTCCCCTGGGCACAGGATATTCTTGACTGCCTTGACAGAGGAGATTTAAAAATTGAAGACTATCAGCTTTCGCAATGGAGACTGATGCATATAGGAGCCCAGCCGGTTCCACCATCACTTATAAAACGCTGGAAAGCTTACTTCCCTGATCATCAGTATGATACAAACTATGGTCTCAGCGAATCTATAGGACCAGGATGTGTACATCTTGGAGTAGAAAATATTCATAAGGTTGGTGCCATAGGCGTTCCAGGATATGGATGGAAGTGTAAGATTATTGATGCAGATGGTAATCCTGTTAAACAGGGAGAAGCTGGCGAACTTTGTGTTAAAGGCCCTGGTGTAATGGAATGCTATTATAATAACGAAGAGGCTACAAAAGAAGTATTACAGGACGGATGGCTTTTAACAGGTGATGTTGCCATGCAGGATAAAGAAGGATTCTACTTCCTGGTTGACCGTAAAAAAGATGTTATTGTATCTGGCGGAGAAAATTTATATCCAGTTCAGATTGAAGATTTTATTCGTAAAAATGAAAAAGTTAAAGATGTTGCAGTAATAGGACTTCCAGATAAAAGACTCGGAGAAATTGCAGGAGCTATCATTTCAATAAAAGACGGTATGGAATGTACAGAAGATGAAATCAATGATTTTTGCCTTGGACTTCCACGATACAAAAGGCCACATAAGATAATATTTGCTGACGTTCCACGTAATCCAACCGGAAAAATTGAAAAACCTAAACTCAGAAAAATGTATGGAATGGAAAAACTCGTAGAGTTTGAAAACGAGGGATAATATGATATAATATTTTTAAATTAACAATTTTCTGTAAAACATTTTTGTATTGGGGGATACTATTATGGATGTTTCAGGATTGGTTTTAGTTGGAATTGCCGTAATCATCGCAATCGGTATTGCTATTTTATCATCATTCTGTGATAAACGCAGCGGCAAAGAATAACTACAAGGGGCAGTAATTTATTTATTTAAATTACTGCTCAATTTTTCTTATGATTGAGGAATTGTTAAATGAAAAAATTTTTATCTATATTTCTATGTACAACTATTCTTATTTCTTCAACAGGTTGCAGCACGCAAAATCAAACTTCATCTGGGAAAAGCCTGTCTAAAGAAACAGTTCTTACACTTGCACTTCGTGAAGGAACCTACTCAAATGTTATATCAGATTGTCTTTCTACATTTGAAGAAGAAAATAATATAAAATGTCAAATACTTGAGCTTTCAGAAAATGACTTATATCAGTCTATAGCTTCAAGTAATCAAAAAAGTTCAATTGATATATGTATGGTTGATAGTCCATGGGTAACCGAATTTACATCAAATAACATTCTTACAAATTTAAGTGAACTAGGTTATTCATTTGATGACGATATAATTCCTGCAACAACTGATATTGCATATTATGAAGGGAATATTTATCTTACACCATATTTTGGTAATGTTTCAGTACTGATGTACAATACAAACATTATTAATGCAGCAGGCTATGAAAATTCCTCAATAGATAATCTTGACGATATTATGACAATTTGTCAATATGCTCAGGATAACGGAAAATATGGATTTATGTATAGAAACGATTCTAACAGTAATGTTGTCGTAGATTTTCTTCCATTCTTATTGTCCTATGGCGGATGGCTTGTTGACGTTGATAATAATCCAACTATAAATACTGAATCCTTCAAAAATGCAATTTCTTTTTATTCAGAATTAATAAAAACCGGGCAGGGCACCACAAAAGAAGATGTGATAAATGCCTTATATGGAGAGAATGCTGCAATGGCAATAGGCTGGCCCGGATGGTATACAAAAACAGATGATGATACTGTTGATTATTGTGCAATTACTGGCAAAGTATCAAAAGGGACCGCTGCCTATAATGCAAATGTTTATGGAATATGGGGTCTCGGAATAGTTAATAGTAGTGAAAACAAGGAACTTTCTTATAAGCTACTTCAATATCTCATGGATAGAGAAGTTCAGAAGTCCACAATCGATAATGGTGGTGTTCCCTGCAGATATTCATGTCTGATGGATTCAGATGTACTTGCAAAATATCCACAATATAAATCTGTATGTGAAGCATTAGAAAGCGGAATATATCGGCCTAATATCACTTATTGGAACGATTTTGTAGAAATATTAGGAGAAAAAATAACTGAAATAGCCAATGGTGAAATAACTATTGACCAGGGACTTGAGGATGCTCAGGCAGCATTAGACATTATTGCAAACAAGGATTAAGAGGACAATGCCTATGAAATCTCTAAGCTTTAAAACCAAGCTAATATTAAATACAATAACGATTGTTGTCCTTGCTGTTTTTGTTATAGATCTTATTGGAAATTTTTTAATACATAAAATCAGCTTTAATAGTGCCACTGAACTTGTTGAAAATATTGAAACAGAAAATGTACAGTCTTTAAATTATATTTTGGCAAATGTAGAGCATTCTGTATCGACATTATATGGTGGTGCAATTTATGAACTGGAACAAGACAATTCTTTTCTTGAAAATGAAAAAAAACGAGAAAATTATTTAAGCCAAATGGATAATCTGGCTTATAACATAGCTAAAAATACCGAGGGTGCTTGTAGTATCTATTTAAGATTTGATAAATATGCTACTTATCATGATGAAGGTGTATTTTATATCAAAAAAGAAGACGATTTTATAAAAAAACCGGTTACTAATGTTAACAATTATCAATCCTCAGATATTGACCACGTAGGCTGGTATTATAACACTATAGCTGCAGGAAAGGGCTCCTGGCTAATGCCATATTATGACGCAAATATGGATATGAATTTAATTTCCTATACTATTCCAATATATGTAAATAATGTTTTTAAAGGAATTGTAGGAATAGATGTTGACATTAATATACTTCAAGAAGCAGTAAAAAACATAGCTGCATATGATTCAGGTTATGGATTTTTATTGAATAATACTACTTCTACAGTATATCATCCGGATTATTCTTATGGATCAACCTATACTGACTATTCTGACGATTTTAATAATCTAATTGTTAATATGGATTCTAATCCATACTATGTAAGCATAACGGAATTTACCTATAATTCAGAGAAAATATGGCTTTCAACGCAAACTCTTCAAAATGAAATGATTCTTGGTATTGTTATAAAGGAAAAAGAAATATTTAATCCCATGAAAACCTTTATCACAAATTCCATTCTATTAAGCATTTTAATTTTGATAATAGCTATTATTATTACAATTGTAATAATACAGTCATTAATAAAACCATTAAACGAAATGACAGATGTTGCACATGAGCTGGCAAATGGTAACATGCAAGTTGAAATCAATTATAAATCAAATGACGAATTTGGGAAATTAGCTGATTCTCTAAAAAAAATGAGAGATGAGCTTTCAAAATCCTTTGAGCATATGAATGGCCTGGTATATACAGACATTATGACTGGAGCTAGTAATAAAGGTGCTTTTAATAAAGATTCTAAAGGAATAACAGAATCCTGTATAAAATCAGAAACTGATTTTGGTGTAATAGTATTAGATATTAATAACTTAAAGACAATAAATGATTTATATGGTCATAATACCGGAGATGAATTAATAAAAGGTGTTGCAACTGAATTACTAAATATATTTGGAAAACGAAATACTTACAGAATCGGTGGGGATGAATTCTGCATACTTATAAGAAATGCATCAGATGAATCCTTGCGTGATCAAACCAGGACTTTAAAAATTAAGCTGCAGGAATTTTCATATCGTAATGGAGGATTATTTCATGGACCTGTTTCTGTAGCTGTTGGATATAGTTTATTCAGGCATGGAATAGATGATACATTTGAAAGTGTATATAATCGTGCAGATGAACTTATGTATAAAAATAAAAAGCTTATTAAGGAAAAAAATCTTAATAAAGCTGACAATTAGCATCTAATAACAACTAACAACTAATTTCATTCTTTATTTCCTGATATAAAATATCTTGTTATATAAAAAATTGATATTTTATATCAGGAAAACATCTATTTAAGTTAAATCATAATTTAAAACAAAATCATATCTATAAGACATTCATAATTTTTCAACTTTATTATTTTTTTATAAATATTCAATATTACGTTTATTGAAATTTCGTTATTTTTTAAGATTGTTAAACAATCTTTTATTCATAATTCTCTCTTATTTAATTGATACAAATACGTTATATTGATAAACTTTTAGTGTAAGGTGGGTTAAATATATTATCACAGGAGAATATTATGTCAAACGAACCTGAGGGAAAATTCATCGCCTTATATGATGAAGATGATGGCGATGTAAATGGCTATATCGATAATATTCAAAATGACAAAGAAAGCATTGAACGGGAACTGAAATTATGTATCCAGTTGGGTGCTGATTTTGATGTGCTTAAAAGTCAGAAATTCAATATATACCAGCTTATTGAAATTAGAAAAGGTCTTGAAAAAGGTTTTGATGTATCTAAATATATGGATTCTTCTATACCATGGACAGAAATGGAAGAAATCCGTAAGGAAATGAAAAGCAATGTAGATCTTTCCAAATACAGAGAACAAGGCTTTGATACTGCTCAGCTTGCCGAAATACGCAGAGGCATGATCAAAGGCGTGGATGTATCAAATTACGATAAAAAAGAATATTATGCAGAGCAGATGCGTGAAATCAGGCTTGGACTCATGCATAAAATTCCTGTTATTTTTTATCAGGATGCTAACTTCAATTCAAATCAGATGGAACAAATAAGACTCGGCCTTGAAGAAGGTCTTGATATTTCAATCTATGCATCCTCCAATCTTCCTTACCAGAAAATGAAGATCATAAGGGAAAGTATGCCCCATGGTCTTTTCTTTGATAAGAAGACTATAACAAATTACGACGCATCGATCCTGGAAGAAATCTATTTGTCCTATATGGATGAAATAGATTTAGATTCCTATGTAAAGAAAGGCTTTGATGGCGGACAGTTAAAAGAAATACATGCATGTCTGAAAGAAGGACTTTTAGATATTAATAAATACATTGACATCTCAATGAGAGGTGAATGTATACATGAAATCAGGCTTGGCCTTGAATCAGGTATAGATGTATCTTTATATGCAAAAATAGAATACAGCTACCAACAGATGAGTGAAATCAGGCAGGGACTTGAAAATCAGATAGATGCCTCAAGATATGCAGACAAGCTCTTACAGCCAGCACAAATGAAAGAGCTACGACTTGGACTTCAGAGTGGTGTTGATATAAGCCAGTATGACAGTATGGTTTATGGTGCCAAAGAAATGATGCTCATCCGTAAATGGATGGAAGCAGGACATGAAGTACCACTTGATAAGAGAATCATTTTTGATGCTGATAAAGAGCGCTTTAATAATCCAGCATCAAAATCAAATGCGGCTCTATGGGACTATCTTGATACAGCAGAAGGTAAAATACTAGACATTTCTGAAGATGAAATGGAATGCTATATTACGCTTCCAAAAAATGATGAATTTAAAGATAAATATTCAGTTGATTTCCTGATGACGGTACTTTTTAACGCTCATGTAAGAAATGGAATAAAAAAAGAAGTAATAAATGAAATTATAGAGCATAAACGTTTTGATACAAGAATACTGGTTGCTCAGGGATTTATGCCTGTAAATGGAAAAGATGGCTATTACGATTATTTCATAGAAAAATCTTCTGGTATTGATCCCGAATTCGATTTTGAAGGAAAAGCCAATTATTCGAAAATCAAATTTGCCAATCCTGTAAAAATAGGTCAAAAAATAGCTTTTTATCATAGGGCTACAAGAGGTAATGACGGATATACGATTACTGGTAAAAAACTACTGGCAAAAAGCGGAAAAGAACAGCCGATTATTAAAGGAAAAGGCTTAATGGTCCTTAATGACAAAATCACTTATGTATCTACATTAAATGGTTTGGCAAAATTTGATGGTACAAATATTATCATTACTCCTTACAAGGTATTTAAAAATCTTGATAGTGACTATGTTGAATATGATGGAACTGTAATAGTAGCCGGAAACGTAAATGCAGGATCTGTAATTAAATGCACCGGGGACTGCCTCGTAAAAGGACGCATAATCAGTTCACAGGTAACATGTGGTGGAAATGCGATATTCGTAGGCGGCGCAACAGGTAATATAGATCAAAAATGTATCTTGAATGTAGGCGAAATTATGGGCGGAAATGCTTTTGAATGGTGCACAATCAAAAGCTCAGGATCTGTTTTCGCAAATGAATTTCTTAGCTGTAAGATTAACGCTGCAGGAAAAGTAATCACCTTTGGCAATAAAGGAACTATCTGTTCCGGTGTTACGCAGTCACTACTGGGAGTGGAAACAGCAATACTTGGAAGTGAAACCGTTTCTGAAACTGTAGTTATTACTGGTGCAACTGAAAACCTTCAGGAAGAGTACCGCAATTACACAAAAGAACTTAGTCGAATGAATGAAGAAATGCGAGAACTCCACAAACAGAAAGAGCGATTCTCCATTGTAAAAGACTCCAGTAATCTACAAATGTTGCAGTTAAAAATAAAAGTTAATGCTGCAATAAGTATTCTTGAAAAGGAAATAGTGCAAACTCTTCAGAATCAACGTGATACTGAACAAAAAATCAAAGATCGAAGTGATGCAAAAATCATAGTACGCAAAATTATTTACCCGGGAACAACGCTTGAAATTGATGGAAGAGATACCAAAATATATGAAATTATGACCAATCCAAGAGGATTTTACATCGAAAAACAAAAAAAGAGAATTGTTGTTAATACATTTTGACAATATTGAATTATAAAAAAAGAGAGGTCTAGTATGAAACCTGAACCGAATTTTGAAAATTTTAATATCATATTGGAAACCATATGCAATATCATAGAATTTCGCGGTGTAGAATCCCGGTTTCATCAAAACAGAATACAGGGTTTTACCAACTATCTTGCTTGTACAATAATGGAATATTATCCAGAATATGGACTTACTCCGGATAGGATTGAACTTCTTACTTATGCTACAGTATTCCATGATATAGGAAAAATAGCTATCCCTGACTCTATATTGTTAAAGGCAGGACGACTAACTGATAGAGAATTTGATGTAATGAAATCTCATACAACACACGGATGTACTATTTTAGAACAGATCAGGCCTTTTACAGGTGAAGAATTCTTTTCATGCGCATATGACATATGCAGGCATCATCATGAAAGATATGATGGTCGCGGCTACCCGGATTGCCTTAGTGGAGAAGATATCTCAATAGAAGCTCAAATAGCATCTCTTGCTGATGTATATGATGCGCTTGTTTCTGACAGAGTATATAAGGCTGCATATTCTACAGATAAAGCTTTCGATATGATAATCAATGGAGAATGCGGCACTTTCTCAGAAAAAATATTAACCTGTTTTAAAGAATGCAGGCATGAAATGGAGGAACTTGCTGATGGAACAAAAGCAATCGAAATCTCTGAAAGAGGTGGATACCACTCTTATTAATCCTTCCATGATTGCAAAGTATTTTCCGGAAGTCTTTGATGCTTTTTCACATACTGTAGATGGAAAATATGTTTATATATGCTATATCCCAGAGGATTTCTCTATCTGGTCCAAGGAAGCGGTAGAATATTTTGGCCTTCCTTCAATATATATGCATGAAGCTGGAAAAATATGGACAGAACATATTGCTCCAGAAGACAGAGAACGTTATGTAACTGAAATCAATGAACTAATGAGTGGTAAAATCAGTTTGCATAATATGATATACAGAGCAAAGAACAAACATGGTCAATACGTAACTATTTCCTGTAAAGGAACCATTATAAGAGACGAAGAAGGAAATCCTCTCTATTTTGCAGGGACAATGGTAAATTATGCACTTGATGATGTTATTGATCCTGTTACAGAGCTTTATACACATGCAAGACTTCGCATTAAAATGGAAAACTTTGCAAAAGACAATACTCCATATATGGTCTTGTTTTTTGCTATACAGAGATTTGCAAATATAAATACAACATATGGATATGAATTTGGAAATAAAATATTAAAGCACGTATCTGAGATTATGGTTACCAAAAAAGAGGGGGGTGAAGTATTCAGAATCGAAGGCACAAAATACGCTTATCTTATTCGAGAAGAATTTATGTCTGAAAATAAAGTAATAGATAAGTTTTATAACCTGAAAAAATATTTAAAGAATCTTACCATAGAGGATACATCAATAGAACTTGATATTTGTGGAAGCTACATGAAGGTTAATGATTTTTCCATAGATACAGATACTTTATATAACAGTGCCATATTTTCACTTAGTAAAGCCAAAAAAGATAACATGCAAAATCTTCTTCTGGTTGATGACAGCTTTTTTAAAGGAAATATGGAGAAGATAGCAATACTTGGAAAAGTAAGAAAGTCAATAAAATATGACTTTAGAGGCTTTTTCATGGTTTATCAGCCGATAGTGGACGCTTACACAGAAGAAGTAGTTGGAGTAGAAGCGTTACTTCGCTGGAAAGATAGTGATAATAATCTTGTAATGCCGGCATATTTTATAGATTGGCTGGAACAGGATCCTCTTTTTTATGAACTGGGAAACTGGATATTAAAAACAGCTATGAGTGATATGCTTCCAATAATAAAGAAATATCCAAAAATAACTTTAAGCGTGAATCTTGCTTATACACAATTACAAAGAATAGAATTTAATTCAAGTCTCGTGGATATTATTAAAGAATTAGAATATCCGCCTCAAAACCTGAAACTTGAGCTAACAGAAAGATGCAAAATACTTGATCTTCAAATGCTTATTAATTATATAGCATTTTTTAAATCAATTGGTGTTCAGACAGCACTTGATGATTTTGGAACAGGTTATTCAGCCTTAAACTTTATGGTTGATCTTCCAGTTAATCAGATCAAAATTGACAAAACATTTATAGACAACATTAAAGAAAAACCAGCATGGCAAAGTCTTCTTAAGGCAATTACTGTATGTGCACATGAACTAAATAAGCAAATATGTATTGAAGGAATAGAAACTTTAGAGCTAGCTGATTTTTTAAGAGAAAACTTTAAAGTAACGTCATACCAGGGTTACTTTTTTTCAAAACCAATTGTTATCGAGGATTTGATTTCTTTTATTAATTCAAGAAATGGCGAGAGATAAATATGGATAAATTAAATATTTTAGAAAAAAGTAAGTTTATCATAAAAGAATACTATAAAAACAATGTATCCTGTTTTCTTAATGAGCAGACTGACGATTCATACTGGTTTGGTCCAGGAAATGGTCAAATATTACATGGAAAGGTAGCCATTGCAGAATATTGGAACTACAAAAGTGAACTAAAATTCACAATGAACGAACCGGACATAGTCTATATCGATACCGGTCCTGATAGCTGTGAAGTCATAATGACATTTGAAGTCATTGTTCATTATCCTAGTCACAAGGATGTTCCCGTATTTCAAAGAATTCAGTATTCATGGAAAAATATGAAGGTAGCAGACTCTGAAGGAAATGAAAAAACGGTACCTAAGATTATTACAACAAACTTTAGTAATTTGTTAAAACCAGATGTTTTTGACAATTCTGATCCATCGAGTGTAGATGAATTTTCAGAAATTGGAACCAAGGATGCTCTTACTGGTCTTAATAACAGGGAATATGCAAAAGCCCTTATAAATAATGATATTTGTAAAGGCAATAAAGGTGCACTTTTCATAATGGATCTGGATGATTTTAAAAATGTCAATGACACATATGGACATATTAAAGGTGATGATGTACTAAAATCCTTTGCCGAGGTACTAAAAAAAGGATTCAGGGAAAATGATATTATTTGTCGTTTAGGTGGCGATGAATTTATTGTTTTCGCTAAAGGAATGACTAATAAAAAAGAACTTGCCAAGCGTTCGAATGAAATTATATCTACTGTATTTGAATCAATAAAAAAATGTGGAGTTAATACAAATACATCAGTTTCAATTGGAATATATATAAGTTCAGATAGTATGAATTCCTTTGATGAATTATATAACTGTGCGGATAAAGCGCTCTATATTTCAAAAAATAGTGGGAAAAATACATTTACTTTTTATAATAAATGATTTTTATTAGAACGGTTCAATAAACCAAAAATCAAAAAGGAGAATTTAGTATGAGTGATGTAGGAACAAAAGAAAATCGTAATGTGGGAGTTTTTCAATCATTAGCATTCAGAATCGTTGTAATATTTGCTTTAATCAATATTGTTGTTTTAGGTATTATAACATTCATAGCAAGAAGCAGCTCAACGTCAACTCTTGAAGACACATATATGAATTACACCAAGAATGTTGCAGAAAGCGCAGCAAACACAGTAGATACTCAAATGATTACTACTGCTCAGAGTGTAGTTCTTGAAGAAGGGCAGGAAGTGAGTAATACAGCTATAGAAAATTATTTGATTTCTCTTCTTGAAGCAGATCCAGAAAATCAACGCCAAAGCATGAGTGATACTTTTACAAATGCTTTAGGCGGTATAGAACTTACTGGAATAGAAGGTTCATATGCATACATGGTTAGCGCTACAGGAACTATGGTATATCATCCAACACTTGAAAAGATAGGTGCCGCTGTAGAAAATGCTGCCGTAAAAGGACTTGTCAGCAGATTACAGGCAGGTGAAACACCTGAGCAGATAGGTGATGGCTCTGTTATATATGAATATAACGGATCAAAAAAATATGCTGGTTATGCATTCACAAATGGCGGGAATATAGTTATTGTTACAGGTGACTATGATACTATAATGGCTCCAATAACTTCTTTAAGTCTGCATCTTATAATTGCTGCTTTAGTTGGCATAATCCTTTTGATAGTCAGTACCTATTTTATAATCACATTCCTGTTAAAGCCTCTTAAGCAGGTTAATGAAATTATAATGGATACTGCAAATTTCAATTTCAAACATAATCCTAACAGCCAGAAGCTGTGCCAGAGAAATGATGAAATTGGTCAGATTGCCAATTGCGTAAGAGATATGAGGAAAAAGCTTCGTGATATCATAAATCAGATTGGTGATACAAGTAAAACAATTACTACAAATGTAGATCAGCTCTTAAATACAACCTATGATGTTAACAGTATGTGTACTGATAACTCAGCAACAACTCAGCAGCTTTCTGCAGCTATGGAAGAAACATCCGCTTCTACAGAAGTTATTAATGGAAATATGTCTAATATGCAAAATGAAGCAGAGAATATTAATGACATGGCAGAAGAAGGAACATCTCTTTCTGATGAAGTAATGAATAGAGCCACAGAACTAAAATCAACGACTGAAAATGCTGCAAATAAAACAAGAACTATGTTTGAATCTGTACAGCAAAAGACTAATGAAGCAATTGAAAGCTCAAAGGTTGTGGATAAGATTAATGAACTTACAAATACTATAATGTCAATTTCATCACAAACAAGTCTTCTTGCACTTAATGCATCAATAGAAGCTGCAAGAGCAGGCGATGCTGGTAAAGGATTTGCAGTAGTAGCTACTGAAATAGGTGGACTTGCAGAACAGACAGCAACTTCCGTAAAAGATATTGATAACATTGTTGGCGAAGTTCATGTTGCTGTTGAAAAAATGGCAGAATGCCTTACTGAGACTACTTCATTCCTTGAGGAAAATGTTCTTACAGATTATGATGACTTCCAGAAAGTATCAGATCAGTACCGTACTGATGCAGACAGATTTAAAGAGAGTATGAATAGTATTAAAAATGGTGCAAATACACTTAATGATAATATTACTCTTGTTGCTTCATCGATTTCTGCAATAAATACAACTGTCAGTGAATCTGCAAATGGTGTTACAGATATAGCTCAGAAAACAACTGATATAGTTGCAGGTACAGGGACAACACAGGAAAAGGTAGAAGACTGTCGAAGATGTGTAAACGATCATGATAATATAGTAAATATGTTCCAGCTCGATTAACTTTTTGATTGACATAAAAATAATGATATGATAACTTGTTAGTTGCAAATGATTTGCATTTGCAACTAACAAGTTTTTTATTGAAACAATATACTTTTGATTGTTTCTCTGGAGGCAGAAAATGAAAAGATTTACAGCAATAACATCAGCTATTATTATAGGTGCATCTGCTATTACCATGTCTGGATGTGGAAGTACCAATACAAATACAGATATTGAGCAGAATAATTTAAATGATACAGGTTCATTAAATATAGTTTGTACTGTTTTTCCTGCATATGACTGGGTAACACAGCTTCTTGGAGAAAATGCAGAAAATGCCAATATTACTTATCTACTTGATGATGGAGTTGATATGCACAGCTACCAGCCTACAGCAGATGATATGATCAAAATTTCTGAAAGTGACCTTTTTATTTATGTTGGTGGAGAATCAGATGAATGGGTTAATGATGCAATTAAAGAGGCGGTAAACTCTGATATTCAAATAATAAATATGATGGAAGTTCTTGGTGACAGCGTAAAAGAAGAGGAAATCGTTGAGGGCATGGAAGCTGAAGAACATGAAGAAGAATCAGAAGAAACCGAAAAAGATATAGAATATGATGAACATGTATGGCTTTCATTAACTAACGCTCAGACAATCTGTTCAGAAATAGAAAAAAAGCTGGAAATAATCGATTCCAAAAACACTGAAATTTATAATTCAAATCTTACTGAATATAATGCGGAACTCGAATCACTTAACAGCGAATTTGTTGAACTTTTTGACAGCTGGGAAGAAAAGACCATCCTTTTTGGTGACAGATTCCCTTTCCGTTATTTTACAGATGCTTATGATCTTGAATATTATGCAGCATTTGCAGGATGTTCAGCTGAAACGGAAGCAAGCTTTGAAACAATTATATTCCTTGCTGATAAGGTAGATGAACTTTCACTTAATACTGTTTTTACCATTGAAAATTCTGATGGAAAAATAGCTCAGACTATTATAGATAATACAACTAATAAAGATGCACAGATTAAAGTTCTTAATTCAATGCAGTCTGTAACTGCAAAGGAAGGTGTTACATATCTTTCCATAATGAACGATAATCTTGAAACTTTAAAATCAGTTAACTAACGGCTATATTTATTTATAATAATCATGATGAAAAAATAAAAAGTCGTAATAAATCACAATTCAACTATATTTGACTTGATGAAGCCAGAATCAGTAGCTATGATAGGTGTTAAAAGAAATATTTAACACCTATTTTTTTATCGAAATGAGGGCTTTAATATGTTTATCGATTCAATTAAAAATCCTTCCAGAGAGTTTACAGCTATCCCTTTCTGGTTTTTGAACGGGGATCTAAATGAAGCGGAAATAAGAAGACAGCTGGTAGATTTCAATACACATGGCATAAATGGAGTTGTCTTACATCCAAGAATGGGACTCTCTGACAAAATAGAATATCTTTCTGAAGAATTCTTTTATTATATAAAATATGCAGTTGAAGTATGTGATGAACTTAATATGACAGTAGTACTGTATGATGAAGGAATGTACCCATCAGGTTCTGCAGGCGGTTTAATTGTAAAAGAGAATCCTGAACTTGCTTCTGTAGGTATAACGGTTACGGATACATTAAAAACTGATGATATACTCATTTGCGAAAAAGATCTCAATAATAGTTCTGAAAAAAATATGTATAAAGGTTTTTTTGAAAATAATGAA